>NZ_JBSFUY010000029.1:53006-122466 GCF_053592055.1 Streptomyces sp. NPDC002817 | reverse complement strand
AGCTACCTCGCCGGCCTCCACCTCCGTGCCTCGATGATCTGGATCAACGACCTGCTGAAGGCAACTGGCTGATCACAACGTCACACAGGCCCTAGGCCTGTCGGAAGAGTCTTTCGAGGACGACGGCGATGCCGTCGTCCTCGTTCGACAAGGTCACCTCGTCGGCCACCGCCTTGAGTTCGGGGTGGGCGTTGGCCATGGCGACACCGTGGGCCGCCCAGTCGAACATGGGGATGTCGTTGGGCATGTCGCCGAAGGCGATGGTCTGTTCGGGGCCGAGGCCGAGGTGGTCGGCGGCCAGGGCGAGGCCCGTCGCCTTGGTGATGCCGCATGGCTGGAGTTCGACGGTGCCGGGGCCCGACATCGTCACCGTCGCGAGGGAACCGACGACTCCGCGGGCCGTCGCCGCCAACTCGTCGTCGGACAGGGCGGGATGGCGGAGCAGGACCTTGCTGATGGGCTCGCACCACAGGTCGTCGCGGCGGTCGACCCGTACGGCGGGGAGGGTGGGGTGCGGCATCAGATACCCCGGCTCGATGAGCGTGAGACCGTCGACGCCGTCCTGGTCGACGGCGGCGTAGACCTGGCCGACCTCGGCCTCGATCTTGCCGAGCGCGGTCTCGGCCAACTCCCGGTCCAGGGTCACCGACCACAGCAGACGGTCCGCGCCGGCGTCGTACACCTGCGCGCCCTGCCCGCACACCGCGAGCCCCGTGCTGCCGAGGTCGTCGAGGAGCGGCCGCACTCTCGGGGCCGGCCGGCCGGTCACCACCAGATGCCGGGCCCCGGCCTCCGCCACCCGCGCGAGTGCGGCGAGCGAACGGTCGGAGAGCGTGTCGTCGCCCCGGAGCAGGGTTCCGTCCAGGTCAGTGGCGACGAGTGAATATGCGGTGGGTGCGGCCATGATCAGAGAATACGGATGGAAACCCCCATCGACTCGACGCGAACCGGACGGCTGCACCCTTCACATCCGTTGACGTCGGCTCCGGTTCGACGCTCAAGTGGAATCTCGCACCACCAGTTCCGTCCGAGCGTCCCGTACTCAGCCTGCGGGCATGGCGGTTGACGACGTACCCGGTGGTCCGCGGCGCCCGTTCGCGTGGGCCGTCAGGATTTGATCGAGCCGCTCAGCAGGTCCAGCGACCAGAAGCGCTGGATCACCAGGAAGAGCGCGATCAGCGGGAGGACCGCCAGCAGACAGCCGGTGATGACCAGGGTGTAGAGGGCGGGCTGCGAGGCGCCCTGGGCGAGGAGCGTGTAGAGGCCGAGGGTGATCGGGAACTTCTCGTCGTCGGCCAACATGACGTACGGCAGCAGGAAGTTGTTCCAGATGCCGACGAACTGGAAGAGGAACACCGTGATCAGGCCCGGGATCATCATCGGCACCGCGACCCGGGAGAAGATCCGCCACTCGCTCGCCCCGTCCATGCGGGCCGCCTCCATCAGCTCGGCGGGCACCGACGCGGCCGCGTAGATACGGACCAGATAGACGCCGTACGGGGAGAGGATCGACGGCAGCAGCATCGACCAGTACGAGTCGGCGAGGCCCAGTTCGGAGAGCAGCAGGTACTGCGGTACGGCGAGGACGATGCCCGGGACCAGGACGCCGGCCAGGATCATCTTGAAGATCGCCTCCCGGCCGCGGAAGGCGAACCGGCCGAGCGCGTAGCCGCCGGCGGCGGAGACCGCGGCGGAGAGCAGGGCGCCGAGGCCCGCGTAGAAGGCGGAGTTGAGCATCCAGCGCCAGTAGATTCCGTCGCGGTAGGTGGTGAGCTCGCTGATGTTGTCGAGGAAGCCGGTGCCGGGGGCGAAGGTGAAGGTGGAGAAGAGTTCGGCGCGGTTCTTCGTCGCCGCGACGACCACCCAGGCGATCGGGACCAGGCAGTAGAGGGCGCCGAGGATCAGTACCAGGGTGGGGACCCAGGCGGTACGCCGGATGCGCGCCACGGGAGTTGTCATCGCTGGTCCTCCCTGGTGTAGCGGTCGGCGACGCGCAACAGCGCGAAGGAGACGACGAACGTCGCCAGGGCCAGCACGACCGCGGTGGCGGAGGCGCCGTAGATGTCGGACTGGCGGAAGGCGCTGTCGTAGATGGCCATCAACGGGCTCCAGTCGGTGGGCAGTCCGTTGGTCAGGGGCCGTAGGGCCATGGGCTCGGTGAAGACCTGGAGGGTGGCGATCACCGAGAAGAAGAAGGTCAGGACCAGCGAGGGCATGACGATCGGGATCTTCAGGCGCAGGGCGATCTTGAGGTTGGACGCGCCGTCGATACGGGCGGCCTCGTAGATCTCCTGCGGGATCGCCCTGAGCGCGGTGTAGATGACGATCATGTTGAAGCCCGTGCCGCCCCAGACCGCGATGTTGGCGAAGGAGAGGTAGAGGTTGCCGCCGTCGAAGAGGTCGGGCTGGGGCAGGTCGAACTTGCGGAGCAGGTAGTAGAAGGGGCTGACGTCCGGGAGGTAGAGGAAGCCCCACATCAGGGCCGCGATGATGCCGGGGACGGCGTACGGCAGGAAGATCATCAAGCGGGCGAAGGGGGCACTGCGGGCCTTCGGGGTGTCCAGCATCAACGCGAAGACCAACGCCAGCCCCAGCATGGTCGGTATGACGATGAGGCCGTAGCCGAAGGCGCGCAGCACGCTGTGGCCGAACTCGGAGTTCTCGAACACAGCGGTGTAGTTGGCGATGCCGTTCCAGACCTGTTCGCGGGCGCCCTTACCGAGGCCCATGCCCTTGACCCGGACCTTGTGCAGGCTCAGCCAGATCGCGTAGCCGATGGGGACGACGGTGAAGGCGGCGAACAGCACCAGTGTCGGCATCAGGAACCAGTACGGCGCGCTGCGGCCGCGGCGGCGCGCGGTGCGGCCGGGTCGGGCGGGCTCGCCGGGGCCGGTGCCGTCCGCCAAGGGCCCGACCGGGGTGCGGTCGGAGCCCTTGAGCGGGGCGCTGGTCATGCCTCGGCCACCTTGAAGCCCTGCTTCTTCATGTCGTCGAAGGTCTTCGACTGCATGGTGGTCAGGGCGGTCAGGAACCGGTCCTCCTTCTTCGCCTTGGTGGCCTTGCCGAAGGCGTCGTTGAAGGTGGTGTAGGCGATCGTGACGTTGGGGCCCCAGGCGGAGGCGGCCGTGGCGGCGGCGATCTCGGCGGCGGTGTCGTAGAAGTCGGGCTGGTTGGGGAAGAACTCGGGGGTCGTCAGGATCGACCCGGACTGGCCCTTGGTGGCGGCCGGGTAGATCGCGACCTCCTTGACCAGGGCGGCCAGCGCCTCCGGGTCGGTGTTGATCCAGCGCGCGAACTTCGCCGCGGCCTCGGCGTGCTTGGAGTCGGTGGAGACGGCCGTGGAGGAACCGCCCCAGCTGCCGGTGACGTTGTCGCCCGTCTTCCACTGCGGCAGCGGGGCCATCCGCCACTTGCCCTTGGTGTCGGGGGCGGAGGAGACCAGCACGCCGGGTGCCCACACGGCGGAGACCCAGCCGATGTGGGTGCCCTTGTTGAGGGCGTTGTTCCAGGCCGGGGTGTACATCGGCTGGTTGTCGATGACGCCCTCCTGGACCAGGCCGCCCCAGAACTCGGTGACCTGCCGGGTGGCGGCGTCGTCGATGCCCACGGTCCACCGGCCGCCGCCGTCGACGGTCCACCACTTGGCGCCGGCCTGCTGGGCCAACCCGGCGAACAGACCGGGGTCGTTGGAGGAGAAGGTGGTCAGGTAGGCGTCGGGGAGAGCCTTCCTGGCGGCTCGGGCCGTCTCCGCGAACTCCGTCCACGTCTTCGGGACGCTGAGTCCGTGCTGCTTGAAGAGGTCCTCGCGGTAGTAGAACATCAGCGGCCCGGAGTCCTGCGGGATCGCGTAGACCGCGTCGGTGCCGAGCGTGACCATGCCCCAAAGTCCCTCGGTGAACTCGGACTTGGCGTCACCGGCGTACTCGGCGATGTCGGCGAGCACGTCGTTGGAGACCAGGGTCGGCAGGGACTGGTACTCGGCCTGGATGAGGTCGGGGGCGTTGCCCGCCTTCTTCGCGGTGATCAGCTTGGCGACGATCTCGCCGCCGGCGGCCTGCTTGGAGACGGTGACCGTGATGTTCGGGTTCTTCTTGTTCCAGATCGCGGCGACCTTCTCCATGTTGGGCGCCCAGGACCAGTAGGTCAGCTTGACCGGCTTGCTGTTCTCGGAGTCGTCGTTGCCGGAGTCGTCGTCGGAACCACCGCACGCGGCGAGGCTCCCGGTGAGGCCGAGGGCCGCGGCCCCGGCGAGCATGGTGCGCCTGCTGATCCGGCGGTGCTGAATCGCCATCTTCGTCTCCCCTGACTTCAGAACGAGCCCGCTCCGGGGTGTCCCGCGTGCGTGGCAGCTCCCGTGGGGAATGGCGCTGGGGCTGCCGGTCACGTGGCCGAGGGGCTGTGCGCGAGGGCCGCGCGGCTCTGTGATCGTGCACAGTAGAGAAGCGTTTCAACCCCTTGTCAATGGAGGGGACGTCGGGTTACCTACTTGTTGCTCGCGGATGTCCGGCGCTCTCGATGTTGTGCACGATCACAGATATCGAGGCGTCTCCTTGCCGATCCCCTGGGAGTCCACCCATGCCGTACGACGGTCAGCCGCTCGCTTTCGGGGGTGACTACAACCCTGAGCAGTGGCCGGAGGAGGTGTGGGAGGAGGACGTGCGGCTGATGCGGGAGGCCGGTGTCACGCTCGTCTCGCTCGGCGTCTTCGCCTGGGCGCGGATGGAACCCCGGCGCGGGGACTACGACTTCGCGTGGCTGGACCGGATCATCGGCATGCTCGACTCGGCCGGCATCGGCGTGGCCCTGGCGACCCCGACCGTCGTACCGCCCGCATGGTTCTACCGCGCTCATCCGGAGGCGCTGCCGGTGACGCGGGAGGGGGTGCGGCTGGCGTTCGGGTCACGCGGGGCGATCTGCCACTCGAACCCTCACTATCGGGCGGCCGCGGAGGACATCGCCTCGCGGCTGGGCGAGCGGTACGGCCGTCATCCGGCGGTCGCGCTGTGGCACGTCCACAACGAGTACGGCGCCCCGGTGATGAGCTGTTTCTGCGACACCTGCGCGGTGGCCTTCCGGCACTGGCTGATGGACCGCTACGGCACCCTCGGCGCCCTCAACCAGGCCTGGGGCACGGCCTTCTGGGGCCAGCAGTACGGCGCCTGGGACGAGATCGGGGTGCCCCGGGCCACGCCCACCGTCACCAGCCCCGCCCAGCAACTGGACTTCCGGCGCTTCGCCGACGCCCAGGCACGCGCCAACTTCACCGCCGAGCGGGACATCCTGCACCGTCTCTCCCCCGGCGTCCCGGTCACCACCAACTTCATGGTCGCGCCGAGCCAGTGCTCCTCGGTCGACTACTGGGCCTGGGCCCGCGAGGTCGACCTCGTCACCAACGACCACTATCTGATCACCGACGGCCGCCGCACCCACGTCAACCTCGCCCTCGCCGCCGACCTGACCCGCTCGCTGGCCGGCGGCAACCCGTGGCTGCTCCTCGAACACTCCACCTCGGCCGTCAACTGGCAGCCCCACAACCCGGCCAAGGAGCCCGGTCAGATGGCCCGCAACTCCCTCGCCCATGTGGCGCGCGGCTCCGAGGGCGCGATGTTCTTCCAGTGGCGGCAGTCCCGGTGGGGCGCCGAGAAGTTCCACTCGGCGATGCTCCCGCACGGCGGGACGACGACGCGGGTCTGGCGGGAGGTCGTCGAACTCGGCTCCCGTGTAGGCGAGCTGGCGGATCTGCGCGGCAGCCGCACCCGCGCGGACGTGGCCATGGTCTGGTCGTGGGAGTCCTGGTGGGCGCAGAACCTGGAGTGGCGGCCGAGCGCGGATTTGGACGCGCGGGAGCGGCTGGACGCGTTCTACGAGGCCTTGTACGACCGGCACCTGACGGTGGACTTCTTTCCGCCTCAGGGGGTGGCCGGGCTCGACCCGGCGCGGTATCCGCTGCTCGTCGTGCCCCAGCTGTACTCGGTCCGTGCGGGAATCGCCGCGGACCTCGACCGGTATGTCTCGCGCGGCGGCACCCTGCTCGTCTCGTTCTTCTCCGGCATCGCCGACGAGCACGACGCGGTGCACCCCGGGGCGCATCCCGGCGCGCTGCGGGACGTACTCGGGCTGACCGTCGAGGAGTTCGACCCCCTGCTGCCGGGCGAGCGGATCACCGTACGGACGGTGCGAGGGGAGGCGTACGAGGCCGACCTGTGGTCCGAGTACGTCGTCCCGGGCGAGGGCTGCGAGACGGTCGCCGTCTTCGCCGACGGGCGTACGGCGGGACGGCCGGCGCTCACCCGGCGCGCGCTCGGCGACGGCGTGGCCTGGTACCTGGCGACCCGGCTGACCGGCGAGGGCCTTGCGGCGGTCGTGGACCTGGCCCTCACGGACGCCGGCATCACGCCCGCCGCTCTGCCCCGGGACGTCGAACTCGTCTTACGGGAGGGCGAGTCGGGGACGTACCGCTTCGCCGTCAACCACACCGGCGGCGAGGTGAAGGTCGTCCTGCCGGGCGGCGGTCAGGCCGCCGTGCCGGCCGGCGCGGTCGAGGTGTTCCGCGAGCCGCGCTGATTTCTCGACCACTTCGACTTGATCACTTTGAAAGGAACCGAACATGCGCAGACGCAGTGTTCTCACCGCTGCGGGAGCCGCCGCGCTGGCCGTTCCCGTGCTGGGGGCGGCACCCGCGGCCGCCTCCACGGGCGGTCGTCGTGGGCTGGACATCCGGGCCATGGACATCTCCTCGCTGCCCAAGAACGAGGACCACGGCGCGGTGTACCGCACCGCCGACGGCCGCCGCGAGGACCCGGTCCGTCTCCTCGCCCACGCGGGGATCACCCACGCCCGTCTGAAGGTCTGGGTGAACCCGGTCGACGGCTACAACAACAAGGCCCGCGTTCTGCCGCTCGCCCGCCGGCTGAGACGGGCCGGCATCGGCATCTGGGTCGACTTCCACTACTCCGACACCTGGGCCGACCCGGCGCACCAGACGAAGCCGGCCGCGTGGGCGGACCTGGACATCACGGGTCTGACGCGGGCCGTCTACGACCACACGGCCGACGTGCTCGGCGCCCTGAAGCGGCAGGGCACCCCGGCCGACCTCGTCCAGGTCGGCAACGAGATCAACGGCGGCATGCTCTGGCCCGAGGGCAAGAACTGGGGCAGCGACGGCGGAGGTTGGGGGAACCTGGCCGCCCTGCTGAAGTCCGGTCTGAGCGCCGCCCGCGACACCTCGCCGCGTATCCGCACGATGTTGCACATCGCCTCGGGCGGCGACAACGGCACGTCCCGCTGGTGGTTCGACACCGCGGTGTCCTACGGCCTCGACTTCGACATCATCGCCCAGTCGTACTACCCGTTCTGGCACGGCACCCTGGAGACCGCCGCCGCCAACTTCGCCGATCTCACCGCCCGTTACGGCAAGCCGGTCGTGATCGCCGAGACCGCGTACCCGTTCACGCTGGGCAGTGAGGACGGCATCAACGACATCCTCAACAGCCCCTCGCAGCTGACCCCCGGCTTCCCCGCCACCCCCGAGGGCCAGGCCGCCTGGCTGCGCGCGGTCGCCGACCTCACCGCCGCCGTCCCCGGTGGACAGGGCCTCGGCTACTGCTACTGGGAAGGCGTGTGGACCTACCGCGCGGGCAGCGGCTGGAACCCGCAGGACCCGGGATCGGGCAACGCCTGGGAGAACCTGGCGCTGTTCGACTTCGAGGACAAGGCGCTGCCGGGGCTGCGGACGCTGGGCCGCTACCGGTCGTAACTCCCCTTTGTCCGTGTTCCGTCGGCGGTCGCCGGGCCGCCGACGGACGCTTCAGCACACGCGCGTACGTCGCTCGACTCTCCGACCATCCTCTGGAAGGAAGCACCCGCATGCGCCGTCGTACGATCCTCAAGGCCGCCGCCGTCTCCGCGGCCACCCCCGTGGTCCTGGGCACCACCGTCACCCCGGCCGCCGCCGCGACCACCCTCTCGGTCCGCGGCATCGACATCTCCACCCTGCCCAAGTCCGAGGCCTACGGCGGGGTCTACTACAACTCCGCCGGCACGAGAGTCGACCCGGTCGCCCTCCTCGGCACGGCCGGCATCTCGCACGCCCGCCTCAAGGTGTGGGTGAACCCTGCGGACGGCTACAACAACAAGGCCCGCATCCTGCCGCTGGCCAGGCGTCTGAGCGCGCAGGGCATCAAGCTGATCATCGACTTCCACTACTCGGACACCTGGGCCGACCCCGGCACCCAGACCAAGCCCGCCGCCTGGTCGTCGTACTCCGTCTCTCAGCTCTCCACGGCCGTCTACAACCACACCGCCGACGTCCTCGGCGCCCTGGTCTCCCAGGGCACCCCCGCCGACCTGGTCCAGATCGGCAACGAACTCAACGGCGGCATGCTCTGGCCGGACGGCAACTGGGAGCACCTGGACAACCTGGCGGCCTTCCTGAAGTCCGGCACCAACGCCGCCCGCGCGACGACCCCCGGCGTCCGCACGGTCCTGCACCTGGCCAACGGCGGTACCCAGAGCCTCTACCAGTGGTTCTTCGACAACATGCGCTCGCGGGGCGTGAGCTGGAACGTCATCGGCCTGTCCTTCTACCCGTACTGGCACGGCACGCTCTCGGCGCTCTCCGCCAACCTCGCCTTCGTCACCAACCGCTACGCCACCCCGGCGATCGTCGTCGAGACCGCCTACCCCTGGACCCTCGCCAACAAGGACTCCACCGGCAACATCGTCGGCTCCGGCAGCCAGCTCACCTCCGGATACCCGGCCACGCCCGCCGGCCAGGACGCGTGGATCAGGGCGATCGCCGACACGGTGGCCGCGGCACCCGACAACAGGGGCCTGGGGTACGTGTACTGGGAGGGCCTCTGGACGGCGGTCACCGGCAACGGCTGGGACCCGGCCGACCCGAGCTCCGGCAACGCCTGGGAGAACCAGGCCCTGTTCGACTACAACAGCAGGGCCTTGACCGGGTTCTACACGGTGGGGTCGTACCGGCGTGGGTGAGATGCTCGCGGGGTGACGGATCACCCGGAGACCTTCCTGAACCATCTGCGGACGGCCGCGGTCGGCGTGCTGGAGCGCATACCCGAGCAGCTGAAGCCCGAGATCTACACCCTGGCCTTCAACATCTGGCGCGTCGACTACGACTGCCGGCATCCGTACGTGGACATCGGCTACAACACCGAGAGCCAGTACCGGCTGGAGCGACGACCGGAGGACCCCGGCGAGGCCCGCTGGAACTACGCCTGCTGGATCCTGGAGGGTTTCGAGAAGCTCGGAAACGTCCCCGAGGATCCGGCCGGCGGCCCGGTGTACGAGGCGGAGGTCAAGCAGCTCGGCGCCTGGTTCGACTCCGAGGACGAGGAGGACGAGGGCGAGATCGACGCCAAGTCGGACCTCCTCCGGCTGCACTTCTACGACGCCGTCATCGACCTCGCCCGCCATCTGCACGCCGACGGAGTGATCGAGAAGACCTTCGGCCGTCCGATCCCCGTGGTCGTGTTTGACATGGACTGCCCCGGCTGGGAGCTCCACGCGACCGAGTACGCCAACCCGCCCGAGCTGATCGAGGAGTTCATGGCGTGGCAGCAGGCCCAGCTGCCCGGCTCCTAACCGTGCGCCGCCGCCAGATGCCTCACCAGCCTCGGTGACGCGAACTCCGTACCGCACACGAACCGCATCACCGGCCCGTACGACGAGGCCGCCGGCAGTCCGGTGAAGTAGAGCCCCGGCACCGACGACACGTATCCCGCGCCCAGTTTCGGCGCGCCCCGGCTCACCGCCAGTGCCGTACGGAGTTCATGGCCGAGGAAGTCCATCGCGGCGAGGTCGACGCGGTAGCCGGTAGCGGCGATGACGTGGTCGGCCGGCAGACGTTCCGTGCCTCCGGTGGAGGTGAGGACCGTCAGCGTGGGATGGCCGTCGGCCGCGTCGGCGCTCAGGACGCGACGGACCTCGCTGACCCTCACCCGGCCCTGGAAGCGGTCGCGCAGCCACCATGCGCCGAGCGGGCCGAGGACGCGGCGGACCAGGTAGTGGCGGGCCTGGGCCGGGAGGTGGCGGTAGGGGTGGGGGTAGTAGGTGAGCGCCCACAGGGACCAGGCGCGGCCGAAGGGCGACTCCGGGCGGAGCCGGGGCTGGTGCCACGGGGGCTCGCCGAAGGCGACCCGGCCCCGGGAGACGACCCTGACCCGGGCGCCCGCCTCCGCCGCGAGGGCCGCCGTCTCCAGCGCGGACTGGCCGGCGCCGACGACGAGCAGCTCCTTGCCGGCGTAACGGCTCAGGTCGTGGTGCTGGGAGCTGTGGGAGACCGGGCCCGTGGGGGCCGGTCCGTCACCCGTGGTCAGCTCGGGCGGCAGATGGGCCAGCCCCGCGAGTCCGGTGGCCACGACGACCGCGCGGGCGGTGAACGCCTCTCCCGAGTCCAGCTTGAGTTCGAAGCCCCGGGAGCCCCGGTCCACCGACACGACCCGCACCCGCTCCAGCTCGGGCACCAGCTTCTGCTGGAACCACTCGCCGTACCCGATGAAGGTCTCCACCGGGACGATGTCCTCGTCGGTCACCAGCCGCGGTATGCCCGCCGCGTCGCAGTAGTCGACGAGGGTGTGGCCCCGCTGGGGCGCGTCGAGGTCGGAGGCCGCCGGGGTCGACTTGAGGAGCATGCCGGCGGGCATGTGGTCGCGCCAGCTGACCATGGGCTCGCCGAAGACCCGGACGGGGATGCCGCGGGCCCTGAGATGGGCGGCGGTGGACAGGCCGTAGGGCCCGGCACCGATGACTGCTACCGGTCGGATCACGAAGTCCCTCCCCAGGAACGTCTCCACTTCGTGGAGCCATCTGCTACTTCGAGGCGCCGCGGCGGTTGGTCCGCCACAGCTGGTACAGATGCTTCGCACCCGGCCGCGCGAAGCGCGCGAGCATCGTGAGGAACGGCAGCGGGTCGTCACCCGCGAGCCAGGCCAGCTCGGTCCCGCTCGCCCGGTCCGGGGCGTGCGGCGTCGTGTAGCCGCTGCGCCGGTAGGCGAGCAGTGCGGGCAGGTCGATGTTCTCCACGATGTACCGGTGGCCCGCCCGCTGTTCCCCCTCCGGGACGCGGCGGCCGGTCAGGTCCAGGTGCAGGGCGCGGACGACGTCCACCCCCGACTCGTTCTCGAAGAGCCGGAACTGGGCACCCATGCGCGGGTTGAAGTCGAGGAGTTTGTACAGCCCGTCGCGCCGGTCGAAGCGCAGGTCGAGGTCGATGATGCCGGTGAAGCCGATCTCTTTGATGAATCGAGCGGCGAGGTCCGCGAGTTCCGGATTGTCGACGACGTACGCGTTCGCGGTCATCCCCGCGTGCGGCGGCCAGGAACGGACCTTGACCCCGGTGAACATCGCCAGCGGCGTGGAGTCCGCGTCGAAGTAGGCGTGCACGATCCAGTCCTCCGCCTGCTCCCTGGGCAGATACTCCTGGAGGATCACCCCGGGCCGCTCGCCCCAGTCGCGGGCGAGGGTGAGCAGGCGCTCGCGGGTGGCGACCCGGGTCGTGCCGTTCACGGCCGGCCGGGTGCGGCGCACGAACGCCTCGCGGTTCTTGGCCACCACCGGGAAGAGCGCCTTGTCGGCGAAGGCGACGATGTCGTCGTAGGACCGCGGGAAGGCCGCCGTCGGGCTGGGGATGCCGTGTTCCACGCAGAGTTCGTGCAGCCCCTGTTTGCTGGCGAGGCGGCGCGGCAGGCCGCGTTCGACGCGCGGGACGAGGAAGCGGGCGCCGAGTTCGTCGCGGTGCTCGGCGATGAGCACCGCGGCCTCCTCGTCCGTGGGGACGAGGACCGTCGGGCGGCCGATGGCGCGGCCGATCCGCAGCAGCCCCTCGACGAGCCGCCCGGGCTCCTCCGTCCCGGTCGTCGGCCAGACGAAGGCCTTCCTCAGATAGCGGGAGGCGGCCGCGGGCGTGCAACGGTCCTCCGTGATCGCGTACATCGGGACGCCGAGGCGGCCCAGACTGCGGATCGCGCCGACCCCGCCGTGGTGCAGCGGATAGTCGCCGAACTTCACGATCAGGCCCGGCACCTCACGGTCGGCCTCAAACGGCACACGTATGTCTGCGCTCCTGGCCACGGGTCCCCCCAGGTGTCCCGTCCACGGACCGGCCCCACCCCGCCCGTTGTCCCCAAAGGACGCTAAGCCGGAATTGAAGCCTCCAACGACCCCTTACCAGAACATTGCGGACTCTTTAGACCCTCCCAAGACAAGCGACTCGGCCGTAACGTGTGGCGCGACCACATGGCACACGCAGCGATTGAGAGCGAGGCAGTACCCCATGCCCCCCTTCGATCTCCCCGAGGGCGACCCCTTCGGCCCGCACAACCTTCCGTACGGCGTCTTTTCCGTGGGAGAGTCGGCCGACCGAACCGTCGGCGTCCGGCTCGGCGACCACGTACTCGACGCCGGCGCGGCGGCCCACGCACTGGGTTCGCCGTACGCCACCCTGCTCGCCCGGCCGTCCCTGAACCCGCTGCTGGCGGCGGGCCGCACCGCGTGGTCGGACGTACGGCGGGCCCTGACGGCATGGGTGACGGTGCCCTCGCACCAGTCGGCCGTCCAGGAGTTCCTGCACCCGCTCTCGTCGGTGACCCTGCATCTGCCCTTCGAGGTCGCGGACTACGTCGACTTCTACGCCTCCGAGAACCACGCCCGCAACGTCGGCCACATCTTCCGACCCGACGCCGCGGACTCCCTGACCCCGAACTGGAAACACCTGCCGATCGGTTACCACGGCCGCTCGGGCACGGTCGTGGTGTCGGGGACGGATGTCGTACGACCGTCCGGCCAGCGCAAGGCCCCCTCGGACACGGCCCCCGTCTTCGGCCCCTCGGTCCGCCTGGACATCGAGGCGGAGGTCGGCTTCGTCGTCGGCGTGCCCTCGGCCATGGGCTCGCCGGTGGCGCTGGGCGACTTCCGGGAGCACGTCTTCGGGCTGTGCCTCCTCAACGACTGGTCCGCACGCGACATCCAGGCCTGGGAGTACGTCCCCCTCGGCCCGTTCCTCGGCAAGTCCTTCGCCACGTCGGTGTCGGCGTGGATCACCCCGCTGGACGCGCTGGAGGAGGCACGGGTGGCGCCACCGGAGCGCACACACGAACTGCTGCCGTACCTCGACGACTCGGCCTCCGGTGACGGCCCGGGCGGCTACGACCTCCGTATCTCCGTGTCGATCAACGGGCACCTGGTCTCCGAGCCCCCCTTCTCCACCATGTACTGGACCGCCGCCCAGCAACTGGCCCACATGACGGTGAACGGCGCCTCCCTGCGGACCGGTGACCTCTACGGCTCCGGAACCGTCAGCGGACCCTCCGAGCACGAACGCGGATCCCTGCTGGAACTGACCTGGAACGGCCGCGACGCCCTCGAACTCCCCGACGGCAAACGGACCTTCCTGGAGGACGGCGACGTGGTGACACTGTCGGCCTGGGCACCCGGGCCGGACGGGGTACGGGTGGGACTGGGTGAGGTGGTGGGACAGGTGGTGTCGCGGTGACGTGGTCGACGGTGAGTTGAAGTACGGGCCGGGGGTCGTCCCGAGGTCTGCCGTGCACCGCCCGCCGCCGTCATACTGGCGGCGGGCGACACAGCGGACGAACGCGTCGGCCCACCCCTAGCCACCTCCTCCACCGACCGGATCCGGAGCCCGTGGGATGACGTTCTGCCTGCTCCTGCTCAGCGCCGTCGCGCTGGCCGCCGCCGTGCCGGCCCCCCGTGCGCTGACCCGGGCCGCCTGGCCCGAACGGGAACCCGTGGTGGGGCTCTGGGTGTGGCAATGCCTGGTCGCCACCGTCCTGATGTGCTGTCTGACGGCCCTGGTGCTCGGCGCCGCCGCCGTCTTCCACACGGTCCGCGACCATGTCTTCGCCCCCGCGCCACCGGCGGTGACCGCGGCCTACGACCTGTCCGCCGCCCCCGTCTGGGCGGCCCTGCTGACCCTCCTGCTGGCCTGCGGAGCCGCCTGGACGACCGCGATGCTGGCCCGCGAGCTCGTGGAGGCGCGCCGCCACCGCGGCCTGACCAGGGCGCATCTGCGCGAACGCGCCCCCGAACTGCCCGGCGGCCTGGAGAAGGCCGCGCGCGGCCCCCTGCTGGTGCTGGAGGACGAATACCCCGACGCCTGGTGGATGCCGGGCAGCCCGCCCCAGCTCGTGGTGACGACCGGCGCCCTGCACCGCCTGACCGACCACCAGCTGGACGCCGTCCTCACCCATGAGCGCGACCACGCCCGCTCCCACCACGACTGGCTGCTCCACCTCTCGACCGCCCTCGCCACCGGCTTCCCCCGGGTGCCCCTGTTCGCCCACTTCTGCGACGAGACCCACCGCCTGGTCGAACTGGCCGCCGACGACACGGCCTCCCGCCGCTGCGGCCACCTGACCACCGCCCTGGCCCTGATCGAGCTGAACCAGCACCGGGGCGTCCTGTCCTGCTCCTCCAGCCACCGCCTGCTGGGCGAGCGGGTCGACCGGCTGCTGGAGCCCCAGCCACGCCTGCTGCGCAGACACCGGGCACTGACGGCGACAGTGGCGGCCCTGGTCCCCCTGCTGCCCCTGCTGATCGCCTTCGGACCGGGGCTGACAGCACTGGCCTAACCTGGCAGATCTTGCTCAACGACAGCCGTTTACGCAGGTCAGCCGGGTGCCTGACACCCCGGCAGGTGGCGCAACACTGCCGCAACACCCCTTTTCCTACCTCCTCGCTATGGTTCATGCCATGCCTCCCTCCGACCGCATCCGCGAGCACGCCGGCCAGGGCGCGACCACCGTCGCCGCCCACCGTGCGCGCCGCCGGCTGCGCGCGGACCAGGCCCGGCAACTCGCCGACCTCCTGCGCCACCAGATCCTCACCGGCGGCTTCGCGGACGACACCTTCCCCCACGAGTCGACCCTGGCCACCGACTACCGGGCCTCACGCAACACGGTCCGCCTGGCCCTGGACCTGCTGCGCGCCGAAGGTCTCGTCGACCGCCTGCCCGGAGTGGGCACCGTGGTCGTCGCCCAGAAGTACCCCCACGGCCTGGACCGTCTGATGGGCCTCGCGGAAACCCTCCACGAACACGGCACCGTCACCAACGAGGTCCGCACCATGGGCCCCGCCCCCGCACCCGCCCCGGTGGCCGAACGCCTCCAGGTCACACCCGGCACCGACGTCCTCTACATCGAACGCCTGCGCCGCCTGAACGGCCTTCCCCTCTCTCTGGACCTCACCTACATCCCACTCGACATCGGCACCGCCCTGCTCGGCGCCGACCTGGAGAACACCGACGTCTTCCGCCTCCTGGAGACGATCACCGGCCAGCATCTCGGCCACGCCGAGATCACCCTGGAGGCGGTGAACGCGGACACCCACTCCGCCGCCGTCCTGGAGGCCCCACGCGGCGCGGCCGTCCTCATGCTGGAACGCCTCACCCACCTCGCCGACGGCCGCCCGGTCGACCTGGAGTTCATCCGCTTCCGCGGCGACCGCATCACCATGAGCGGCCTGCTGCACCGCTCCCTCTGACCACCCCCTCCCACCTCTTCATCGTTCGGCAGATCCCGCCCGGTTCACCGCCGCGCAGGAAATCTCAGGACATCTCTGGAGACAGCCATGCCCTTGGCGCCCCAGCGGGCCGACGTGCCCGTGACCATCGACGAGTCGAAGTGCATCGACGGCTGCACGCTCTGCGTGGACATGTGCCCGCTGGACTCCCTCGCCATCGACGACAGCAGCGGCAAGGCCTACATGCACGTCGACGAATGCTGGTACTGCGGCCCCTGCGCGGCCCGCTGTCCCACCGGAGCCGTCACGGTCAACATGCCCTATCTGCTCCGGTGAGAGGTCCCGAACTCCCATGAAACACAAGACAGTTGCCGCTTCAGCAGTGTTGTTGCTCGCGCCCCTGACGGCCTGCGGCGGCAGCGCCCGGGCCGGCGACGGCTCCACGGTGACCGTCACCGTCGGCTACCAGTCCAAGACCATCAACACCGTCACCGCCGGCACCCTGCTGCGCTCCCTCGGCTACTTCGAGAAGCAGCTGAACTCGCTGGGCGACGGCAAGACGTACAAGGTCGACTGGCAGGACTACGCCACCGGCGCCCCCATCACTGCCCAGATGACCGCCGGGAAGATCGACATCGGCTCGATGGGCGACTTCCCGCTCCTCATCAACGCGGCCCGCGGCAAGCAGCTCGGCAAGCCGACCCACCTGGTCTCCGTCACCGGCTACAACCTCCGCGGCGGCCTCAACACCATCGTCACCGCCCCGGACTCGAAACTGGCCTCCCTCGCGGACCTCAAGGGCAAGAAGGTGTCGACCAGCATCGGCTCCGCCGCCGACGGCACCCTCGTCCGCGCCCTGCAGCGCGCCGGCATCGACCCCGACAAGGGCATCGAGAAGCTCAACCAGCAGCCCGCGGTGGGCGCCTCCGCCCTCTCCGCCGGCAGCGCGGACGCGCTCTCCCAGTTCGTCGCCTGGCCCGGCCTGCTCGCCTACCAGGGCAAGGCGAAGGCCCTCTACGACGGGGCCCAGCTGAACCTCCCCACCTTCCACGGCGTCACCGCCCGCGAGGACTTCGCCAAGGAGCGCCCGGCCGTCCTGGAGGCCTTCCTCAAGGCCCAGGCCGAGGCCACGGACTACCTCGACGAGCACCCCGTGCCCGCCGCGGAGAAGGTCGCCGAGGCCACCAGCCTGCCCGCCGAGGTCGTCTACCTCTACAACGGCGCCCACGGCATCTCCACCTTCGACCCGGCGATCAAGCCCCAGCTGATCTCCGCCCTGAAGCAGGACGTCTCGGTCCTGAAATCGGCCAAGCTGACCGGCGACGTGGACGTGGACGCCTTCGTCGACGACCAGTACGTGAAGAAGGCCCTGGGCACCGACTACGCGAAGCGGCTCGCCACCACTCCCCCGGCGTCCGCGAGCGAGGTCTGGCCCAAGGGCGCCGCCGAGACCCGCGCCTTCAAGACCCCGGCCGAACTGCTGGCCTACGTCGCCGAGCACAGGTCCGGCATCCGCGCCGCGTACGTCCCCGACGCCACCACCGGCACCCTGTGGTTCGCCGACAAGGCCATCTGGGTGGCCGACGGCAAGGAGCTGCTGCCCTTCGTCACCCCGGCGACCGCGCAGGCGTACGTCGCCGAACACGGTGGCGCCCACGTCGTCCCGTACGCCGCCGCACTGGAGCAGGCGTCGTGAGCCGGTACGCACGGCGGGCGCCCCGGTATCCACGCCGGGCCGGCCGCCTCGCCCTGCGGGCCGGCTCGCTCGCGATCGCCCTCGGCGTGTGGCAGCTGCTGACCAGCCTCGACATCGACCTGTGGCTGCGCTTCTCGCAGTTCCCCACGGTCACCGACGTCGCCCGTACCTTCGCCGACCGGCTGTCCGGCCCCGACTACTGGACCGACCTCACCGACAGCCTCACCCGCATCCTGAGCGGCTTCCTGCTCGCCGCGGTGCTCGGTGTGGCGACGGGCGTGCTCGTGGCGCGCTCCCGCCTCGCCGAGGACCTGCTCGGACCGGTCCTCGAAGTGATCCGCCCGATCCCGGCGATCGCCCTGGTCCCCGTCGCCATCCTCCTGTTCCCCTCCAACGAACAGGGCATCGTCTTCATCACCTTCACCGCCGCGTTCTTCCCGGTCCTCGTCTCCACCCGGCACGCCGTCCGCGCGCTCACCCCCGCCTGGGAGGAGGCGGTGCTGACGATGGGCGGCGGACGGTCACGGATCCTCGCCTCGGTCGTCCTGCCGGGCGCGCTGCCCGGCATCTTCGGCGGACTGTCGGTCGGCATCGGCGTCTCGTGGATCTGCGTGATCTCCGCCGAGATGATCTCCGGCCAGTACGGCGTCGGCTACCGCACCTGGCAGGACTACACCGTCGTCGACTACCCCGGCGTCTTCGTCGGCATGGTCACGATCGGCATCCTCGGCTGGCTCACCTCCACGGCGGTCGAGGCACTGGGCCGCCGACTGACGCGGTGGCTGCCACGGACGTCGTACGACGTGGGGGCCGGCCCTCGACCGCGGACCTCGCGGTCCGCAGGGGCGGTGCCGCCGACTCGCGTGGGCAAGGGGGCGGGTGCCATCGGGGCCGCGGACGAGGAAGCCGTGCACGACAGGCCCAAGGACAAGGGGTCCGACTCCAGGACCGAGGAGGCACGTGATGAGCACCTCGTCTGAGACGACCGGCACGACGGGCGGCACGGCCGGGGTGTCGGGGACAGTCGACGCGATCGGTGAGGGACCGGAGGCGGTCGGCGCGGCCTCGGAGGCGTCCAGCGCAAGCGGCGCGGCGGGCGCGGCCTCGGAGACTTCCGGTTCCGGGATCGCTGTCACGACCGGCACGGCATCGGAGGCTTCCGCGGCAACCGTCCCAACTGGTGCGACCTCAAAGGATTCCGGGCCGACCGGCGTCACCCGCGCCGTCGCGCAGGCGTCCGGTGCCGGAGCGGGCGCCGCCCCGGACCGGCACGCCTCCGGTGCCGAGGCTCCGGCCGCCACCCCCGTCCGCGGCACCCGTCTCACCCTCACCGGCGCCGGTCTCGGACGTCCCGGCGCCCCCGCCGTGTCCGGTGTCGACCTGGACATCGCGCCCGGCGAGATCCTGACCGTCGTCGGCTCCTCCGGCTGCGGCAAGTCGACGCTGCTGCGCACCCTCGCCGGGCTGCTGCCCCCGCTCGACGGAACCGTGGAGCAGGACGGCCACCCGATCACCGCCCCGGCCGCGGACCGCGCCCTGGTCTTCCAGGAGGACGCCCTCCTGCCCTGGCGCACCCTGCGGGCCAACGTCGAACTCCCCCTCGCCATCAAGGGGGTGCCCCGCACCGAACGCCGTGCCCAGGCCGAGTCCTGGCTGGACCGCGTAGGACTCGCCGACCGGGCCCGGCACCTGCCGCACCGGGTCTCCGGCGGGCAACGCCAACGCGCCCAGCTGGCCCGGGCCCTCGCGGGAGCGCCCCGCGCCGTACTGATGGACGAACCCTTCGGCGCGCTCGACGCCCAGACCCGCGCCGGCATGCAGGACCTGCTCGTAGAGGTGCTGCGGGGCACGGGCGCGACCGTCGTCTTCGTCACCCACGACGTGGACGAGGCCCTGTTCCTCGGCGACCGCGTGGCCCTCCTCGGCGCCGGCCGCCTCACCGCCGTACGCGAAATACCCCGCCCGCGTGACCGCACGGCACACGAAGAACCCGCGCGCCTGACCCTGCGGCGCGAAGTCCTCACCTCGCTCGGTACCTGAAAGGCCCCCTGGTGACCGCCTCCGTGAACACTCCCCTGGAGATCCCCGCACTCACCGACGCCGAGGAGCTGAGCTGCGACGTCCTCGTCATCGGCGGCGGCACCGCCGGCACCATGGCCGCCCTGACCGCCGCCGAGCACGGCGCCGACGTGATCCTCCTGGAGAAGGCCCACGTCCGGCATTCCGGCGCCCTCGCCATGGGCATGGACGGCGTCAACAACGCGGTCGTCCCCGGCCGCGCCGAGCCCGACGACTACGTCGCCGAGATCACCCGCGCCAACGACGGCATCGTCGACCAGTCCACCGTCCGCCAGACCGCCACCCGCGGCTTCGCCATGGTGCAGCGACTGGAGTCCTACGGTGTGAAGTTCGAGAAGGACGAGCACGGCGAGTACGCGGTCCGCCAGGTCCACCGCTCCGGCTCCTACGTGCTGCCCATGCCGGAGGGCAAGGACGTCAAGAAGGTCCTGTACCGCCAGCTGCGCCGGCGCGAGATGCGGGAGCGGATCCGCATCGAGAACCGGGTGATGCCGGTCCGGGTGCTCACCGCTCCCGAGGACGGGCGGGCCGTGGGCGCGGTCGGCTTCAACACCCGCACCGGCGCCTTCGTGACGGTTCGCGCGGGCGCCGTCATCCTCGCCACCGGCCCCTGCGGCCGCCTGGGCCTCCCGGCATCCGGCTACCTGTACGGCACGTACGAGAACCCGACCAACGCGGGCGACGGCTACGCGATGGCGTACCACGCGGGCGCCGAGCTCACCGGCATCGAGTGCTTCCAGATCAACCCGCTGATCAAGGACTACAACGGCCCCGCCTGCGCCTACGTCGCCAACCCCTTCGGCGGCTACCAGGTCAACCGGCACGGCGAACGCTTCGTCGACTCCGACTACTGGTCGGGCCAGATGATGGCGGAGTTCGCGGCGGAGGTGGCCTCGGACCGAGGACCGGTCTACCTGAAGCTGAGCCATCTGCCCGAGGAGTCGATCTCGTCCCTCGAGTCGATCCTGCACTCGACGGAACGGCCCACCCGGGGGACTTTCCACGAAGGCCGGGGCCACGACTACCGCACCCACGACATCGAGATGCACATCTCCGAGATCGGCCTGTGCGGCGGTCATTCGGCCTCGGGAGTACGGGTGGACGACCACGCCCGTACGACCGTCCCCCGCCTGTACGCCGCCGGCGACCTCGCCTGCGTCCCCCACAACTACATGATCGGCGCCTTCGTCTTCGGCGACCTGGCCGGCGCGGACGCCGCCCAGTACCGGCCGTACGAGGGCGAGTTGCCTCCTCACCAACTCCGCGAGGCCCACGAACTGATCTACCGCCCGCTGCGCAACCCGGACGGCCCGCCGCAGCCCCAGGTCGAGTACAAACTGCGCCGCTTCGTGAACGACTACGTCGCCCCGCCGAAGTCCGGCGCCCGTCTCTCGCTCGCCCTGGAGGCCTTCGAGCGGATGCGCACCGACATCGCGGAGATGGGCGCCCGCACCGCGCACGAACTGATGCGCTGCGCCGAGGTCTCGTTCATCCGCGACTGCGCGGAGATGGCCGCACGCGCCTCCCTGGCCCGCACGGAGTCCCGCTGGGGCCTCTACCACGACCGTCTCGACCACCCCCAGCGCGACGACGCCTCCTGGTTCCACCACCTCGACCTGTACAAGTCCCCCTCCGGCACAATGGAGTTCACGGCCCGCCCCGTGGCTCCCTACCTGGTCCCCGTCGAGGAGTTCACCCCGACGGGCGGCCCCTCCCGGCAGCTGGGCGAGGTGCATCCGGAGGACGTGGCGACGGCCGGTTCCCGAGACCGCGCGCCGATGGCTGCGGGGGTGCCGCAGGGGGCGGGTGGGGCGGAGTCGGTGGGGGCGGCGGAGGAAGTCTCGGGGTCGGTGTCGGTGTCGGGGAGGGGGCCCCTCCCCCTCCCCACCCACCCCACCCCACCCCCGAGACTTCCTCCGCCCGCCTCCTCGAACTCGTCGCCCTCGCCGAGGAGGAGCCCGAACTCGCCGCCCTGCGGACCTACTTGAGCGACCCGGCGCCCGCCGTGCGACGCGAAGCCGTCGCCGTGCTGACGGAGGCGCTGCCGCTGGGAACGGGCCCCGCCCTGGCCGAAGCCCTCCGCGACTCCGCCGCCGAGGTACGCGCCGCCGCCGCGGCCTCACTGCGCGAGCTCGTCGAGACGCTTCCGCCCGAACCCGCCCTCCGTGACGGCCTCGCCGCCGCCCTCGCCGAGCCCGACCCGGTCGTCCGCGCAGCCGCCCTCGACGTCCTGCGCGCCCTGCGGTTGGGCGACACGGAGCTGTTCGCCGGCTCGCTGACGGACCCCGACATCGCCGTCCGCATCGAGGCGGTACGCGCCCTCGTCTCGGTCGACGCCGCGGAGCAACTCGCCCACGCGGCACCGTCCGAGCCGTCCCGCGAGGTCCGGGTCACGATCGCCAAGAGCCTGGCGACGGTGTCGACGGAACATCCGGTCGAGGCCGTTCTCACCGCTCTCGCCGACCTCACCGAGGACACCGACGCCCTGGTACGTGCCGCCGCCTACGCCGCACTGGGCACCACTGGCTGCTCCGAGCCCCTGGCCGCCCGCGCGGTGAACGCCCTCGGCGACCCCGCCTGGCAGGTCCGGTCCGGAGCCGCGACCGCACTGTCCGCGGCCGAACCGGATGTCGCCGTCCCCGCCCTCGCCAAGACCCTCGCCGACCAGAACGCCGACGTCCGCAAGGCGGCGGTCCTGGCCCTGACCCGCCACACGGCCACCGAGGACGCCCGCGCGGCCCTGGCCACGGCGACGACGGACTCGGACGCGGACGTCAGGGCGTACGCGACCCGGGCATTGTGACGGGACCGGCGCCGGAGCCCCTGTCCGTTCCGGCGCCGAAGTCGGCGCCCCCGATCGTCCCTAAGTCCAGTCGGGCTCCGGCTCCTCGTCCATCTCGGGCCAGTGGTCCGCACCCGGATCCACGTCGCCCTCCGGACTCGGCGCGCTCGCGGCCGGAGGGCCGTCGCCGAGCCCGGCCAGGACCGCGAGCACGCCCTCCCCGTATGTCACCAGCTTCTTCTCGCCGACGCCGCCGACCGTCCCGAGCTGTGCCACCGACGTCGGCCACACGGTCACGATCTCCCTGAGCGTGGCGTCGTGGAAGATGACGTACGCCGGGACGCCCTGTTCCCGTGCCTGCTCGCCCCGCCACGCCCGCAGCGCCTCGAAGGCCGGCATCAGCGACTCGGGCAGTTCCACCGCGGCGGTCTTCGCCTTGCGCTCGCCCCGCCCGGAAGAGGACCCGGCGGTCTTCGCGGAGGCCGGCTTCTTCGGCTCCTTGCGCAGCGGTACGTCGCGTTCCCGTCGCAGCACCGAACCGCTCGCCTCGGTCAGCACCAGCGTGCCGTACTCCCCCTCGACCGCGAGCAGTCCTTGTGCCAGCAACTGACGGACGACACCGCGCCATTCGCCCTCGGAGAGTTCCTCGCCGATGCCGAAGACGGACAGCTGGTCGTGGTCGAACTGGATGACCTTGCCGGTGCGCTTGCCGAGCAGGATGTCGACGATCTGCACCGCGCCGAACTTCTGACCGCGCTCGCGCTGCAGCCGCACCACCGTCGACAGCACCTTCTGCGCGGCGACCGTGCCGTCCATGGTCTCCGGCGGGGTGAGGCAGGTGTCGCAGTTGCCGCAGCCCGACGGGTCCGGCTCCTGGCCGAAGTAGTTCAGCAACTGCCCGCGCCGGCACTGGGCCGTCTCGCACAGCGCCAGCATCGCGTCCAGGTGGGAGGCGGCCCGGCGGCGGAACGCCTCGTCGCCCTCGCCGGACTGGATCAGCTTGCGCTGTTGTATGACGTCGTTGAGTCCGTAGGCCATCCAGGCCGTCGACGGCAGTCCGTCTCGTCCGGCGCGGCCGGTCTCCTGGTAGTAGCCCTCGACCGACTTGGGCAGGTCGAGGTGGGCGACGAAGCGGACGTCCGGCTTGTCGATGCCCATGCCGAAGGCGATGGTCGCGCATACGACCAGGCCCTCCTCGCGCAGGAACCGCGACTGGTGCGCCGCGCGCGTGCCCGCGTCGAGCCCCGCGTGGTAGGGCACGGCCTCGATGCCGTTCTTGCTGAGGAACTCCGCCGTCTTGTCCACCGAGTTGCGCGAGAGGCAGTACACGATGCCCGCGTCGCCCTCGTGCTCCTGGCGCAGGAAGCTCAGCAGCTGCTTCTTGGGGTCGGCCTTGGGCACGATCCGGTACTGAATGTTGGGCCGGTCGAAGCTCGCCACGAAGTGCCGGGCCGTCGGCATGTTCAGCCGCTGGGTGATCTCCTGGTGGGTCGCGTCCGTGGCCGTCGCGGTGAGCGCGATCCGGGGGACGTCCGGCCAGCGCTCGCCGAGCAGGGAGAGGGACAGATAGTCGGGGCGGAAGTCGTGGCCCCACTGGGACACGCAGTGCGCCTCGTCGATCGCGAAGACCGAGATCTTGCCGCGCGAGAGGAGTTCCAGCGTGGAGTCGAGCCGCAGCCGCTCCGGTGCGAGATAGAGCAGGTCCAGCTCGCCCGCCAGGAACTCCGCCTCCACCACCCGCCGCTCGTCGAAGTCCTGCGTGGAGTTCATGAACCCGGCGTTCACGCCGAGCGCCCGCAGCGCGTCCACCTGGTCCTGCATCAGCGCGATGAGTGGCGAGACCACGATGCCCGTACCGGGTCTGACCAGGGACGGGATCTGGTAGCACAGCGACTTGCCGCCACCGGTCGGCATGAGGACCACGGCGTCGCCGCCCGCGACCACGTGCTCGATGACCGCGCCCTGCTCGCCGCGGAAGGCCTCGTACCCGAAGACCCGGTGCAGCGTGGCCAGCGCCTCACTCTCGGCCGTATCCGCCACCTCGGTCACCCTTGGCATCTCGCTGATCCCACCCATCCCGCGCATAGCCCTGTCCCCGTACGTAGTCCCTCGACCACTGCGTCCACGATAGGGGTCCGCACCGACAACGCCGGAGTTATCCACAGGCTCGCCCCGTCACACTCCGCGCTCATGCGAATGGCCTCGGTCACATGGCGCCCTCATGGTCACCGGGACATGCTGCTCAGGCGGGCCAGGGGAGGCCCGTCTCTCTCCGGACGGCGTGCCTCACAGGAGCGTGCGCCTCTTCCGCTTCAAGGAGCCCCATCATGTCCTCTCGGCCCCTCAAGGCCGCCATCACCATGGCGATAGCCGGCGCTCTCTCCCTGACCGCCACCCCCGCGCAGGCGGCGCCCGAGCCCGACCCGTTCGTCTGGGTGGACCTGGTCCCGACGTACACGGACACCGCCAAGTACTCCTACGAGCCGCTCGCCCCGCCGGACGGCTGGGCCGCCACCGGCGACTGCGTGCCCGAGATGGGCTACCGCTACGTCAACGCGGAGTACCTCGCCGACACCGTCGTCGACCCCGACAAGCCGGAGATCCTGCTGTACGAAGGCGGGTCCGACACCAGCGATCGCGATCTGGTCGCGGTGGGGTGGGCCGTCAAGAACACGGGACAGGCCGCGCCGCAGCTGTTCGGCGAGACGTTCCGCAGCACCGAGGTGCCCGGCTACTACACGCTTCACGCGTGGATCTACGAGGACAACCCCGACGGGCTCTTCGAACCCTTCAACCCCGCCGTGAAGTGCGCCTCCGCGCCGACACCGGCGACCACGACCACGACCACCGTGCCCGACTGGGTGTCCAACCTCGACAACCTCGACCCGACGGCCTGAGCGCAACGCGGCGGCCCCGGCTCCCACGAAGGGAACCGGGGCCGCCGTACAAGCGCCGCGGGCACAGGTACCGCAGGTCAGCGCACGAACACTCCCGCCTGGTTCGCCAGGTCCAGGAAGTACTGCGGCGCCACACCGAGCACCAGCGTGACCGCCACGCCGATCCCGATCGCCGCCATCGTCAGCGGCGACGGCACGGCGACCGTCGGGCCCTCGGGTCGCGGCTCGCTGAAGAACATCAGCACGATGACGCGGATGTAGAAGAACGCCGCGATCGCCGACGAGATCACGCCGACCACGACCAGCGGCGCCGCGCCGCCTTCCGCCGCCGCCTTGAACACGGCGAACTTCCCGGCGAACCCTGAGGTCAGCGGAATGCCGGCGAAGGCCAGCAGGAATACCGCGAACACGGCGGCCACGAGGGGCGAACGGCGTCCGAGACCGGCCCACTTGGACAGGTGCGTCGCCTCACCACCGGCATCGCGTACCAGCGTCACCACGGCGAACGCGCCGATCGTGACGAACGAGTACGCCGCCAGATAGAAGAGGACGGACGAGATGCCGTCCGGCGTGGTCGCGATGACGCCCGCGAGGATGAAGCCCGCGTGCGCGATCGACGAGTACGCCAGGAGTCGCTTGATGTCGGTCTGGGTGATCGCGACGATCGCACCGCCGAGCATGGTGACGATCGCGACGCCCCACATGACCGGCCGCCAGTCCCAGCGCAGGCCCGGCAGCACGACGTAGAGGATCCGCAGCAGCGCGCCGAACGCGGCCACCTTGGTCGCCGCCGCCATGAACCCGGTCACCGGGGTCGGCGCGCCCTGGTACACGTCCGGCGTCCACATGTGGAACGGGACCGCGCCGACCTTGAACAGCAGGCCCATCACGATCATCGCGGCGCCGATGAGCAGCAGCGCGTCGTTGCCCATGGTGTCCGCGAGGGCCGGGTCGACGTTCGTGACCGTGCCGTCGACGACCTGTGCGATGGTCGCGTAGGACACCGAGCCCGCGTACCCGTACAGCAGTGCGATGCCGAACAGGGTGAACGCGGAGGCGAAGGCGCCGAGCAGGAAGTACTTGACCGCGGCCTCCTGCGACATGAGCCGCTTACGGCGGGCCAGGGCGCACATCAGGTACAGCGGCAGCGAGAAGACTTCCAGCGCGATGAACAGCGTCAGCAGGTCGTTGGCCGCCGGGAAGATCAGCATGCCGGCGACGGCGAACAGCAGCAGCGGGAACACCTCGGTGGTGGTGAAACCGGCCTTCACCGCGGCCTTCTCGCTGTCGCTGCCGGGCACGGAGGCGGCCTGTGCGGCGAAGGAGTCGACCTGTTTTCCGTGCTCCACCGGGTCCAGGCGGCGTTCGGCGAAGGTGAACAGGCCGACCAGGCCCGCCAGCAGGATCGTGCCCTGAAGGAAGAGGGCCGGTCCGTCGACGGCGATCGCGCCCATCGCGACGATGCCCGCCTTGGTGGTGGCGTATCCGCCCTCCGCGAGCGCGACGACCGCGGCGAAGGCCGAGATCAGCGCTGCCGCGGAGACGAACACCTGGGCGTAGTACCGCTGCTTGCGCGGTACCGCCGCCTCGATCAGCACTCCGATGATCGCCGCACCGACGACGATCAACGTGGGTGACAATTGTCCGTATTCGATCTTCGGCGTATCGATCTTCGAGATCGGATCGGCCGCAGTTGTCCACAGGCTGTGGACGGCTGATGCGCTCACTTGGCCGCCTCCACCTCGGGCTGGGGGTCCTTCTTCTGTACGTCGGACATGGTCGCCTTGACCGCCGGGTTGACGATGTCCGTGACGGGCTTCGGGTAGACGCCCAGGAAGATCAGCAGTACGACCAGTGGCGCGACCACCACGAGTTCACGCACCCTGAGGTCAGGCATCGTCGCGACCTCGGGTTTCACCGGGCCCGTCATCGTCCGCTGATAGAGGACGAGGGTGTAGAGCGCGGCGAGCACGATGCCGAAGGTGGCGATGATCCCGATCACCGGGTAGCGCGCGAACGTGCCGACCAGGACCAGGAACTCACTCACGAACGGTGCGAGACCCGGCAGCGACAGCGTCGCCAGACCGCCGATCAGGAACGTGCCGGCGAGCACCGGAGCGACCTTCTGCACCCCGCCGTAGTCGGCGATGAGCCGCGACCCGCGCCGCGAGATCAGGAACCCGGCGACCAGCATCAACGCGGCGGTGGAAATACCGTGGTTGACCATGTAGAGCGTCGCGCCGGACTGGCCCTGGCTGGTCATCGCGAAGATGCCCATGATGATGAAGCCGAAGTGCGAGATCGACGCGTACGCCACCAGCCGCTTGATGTCCCGCTGGCCGACCGCGAGCAGCGCCCCGTAGATGATGCTGATCACCGCCAGGACGAGGATCGCGGGCGTCGCCCACTTGCTGGCCTCCGGGAAGAGCTGGAGGCAGAAGCGGAGCATCGCGAAGGTGCCGACCTTGTCGACGACCGCCGTGATGAGGACGGCGACCGGGGCGGTGGCCTCGCCCATCGCGTTGGGCAGCCAGGTGTGCAGCGGCCACAGCGGCGCCTTCACCGCGAAGGCGAAGAAGAAGCCGAGGAACAGCCAGCGTTCGGTGTTGGTGGCCATGTCGAGCGAGCCGTTGGCCCGCGCCTCGGCGATCTCCTGAAGGCTGAAGTTCCCGGCGACCACGTACAGGCCGATCACCGCGGCCAGCATGATCAGACCGCCGACCAGGTTGTAGAGGAGGAACTTCACGGCGGCGTACGACCGTTGTGTCGACGCCGTCTCCTCGCCGTGCTCGTGGGCACGGTCCCCGAAGCCGCCGATGAGGAAGTACATCGGGATCAGCATGGCTTCGAAGAAGATGTAGAAGAGGAAGACGTCGGTGGCCTCGAAGGAGAGGATCACCATCGCCTCGACGGCCAGGATCAGGGCGAAGAAGCCCTGCGTCGGCCGCCACCTCGTGTTGCCGGTCTCCAGCGGGTCGGCGTCGTGCCAGCCCGCGAGGATGATGAACGGGATCAGCAGCGCGGTCAGCGCGAGGAGCGCCACCCCGATGCCGTCCACGCCCAGCTCGTACCTGACCCCGAAGTCCTTGATCCACCAGTGGGATTCGGTGAGCTGGTAGCGGTCGCCGTCCGGGTCGAAGCGGACCAGGACGATCGCGGCGAGCACGAGTGTGGCGAGCGAGACGAGCAGCGCGAGCCATTTGGCCGCGGTGCGTTGCGCGGCCGGTACGGCGGCCGTGGCGATCGCGCCGATCGCCGGGAGCGCCGCCGTCGCTGTCAGCAGAGGAAAGGACATCGGTATCAGACCGCCCTCATCAGCAGGGTCGCGGCGATCAGCACTGCCGCACCGCCGAACATCGAGACCGCGTACGACCGCGCGTAGCCGTTCTGCAGTTTGCGGAGCCGTCCGGAGAGGCCGCCCATGGAGGCCGCCGTACCGTTGACCACGCCGTCGACCAGGGTGTGGTCGACGTACACCAGGGACCGCGTGAGGTGCTCGCCGCCGCGGACCAGGACGACGTGGTTGAAGTCGTCCTGGAGCAGGTCGCGTCGGGCGGCCCTGGTGAGCAGGGATCCGCGCGGGGCGACGACCGGGACCGGGCGGCGGCCGTACTGGAGGTAGGCGAAGGTGACGCCGATGACCATCACGGCGACCGTGGCGGCCGTGACCGTCGTGGCGCTGATGGGCGCGTCGCCGTGGTCGTGCCCGGTGATGGGCTCGAGCCAGTGCAGGAAGCGGTCGCCGATGCCGAAGATGCCGCCCGCGAAGACCGATCCGAAGGCCAGCACGATCATGGGGATCGTCATGGACTTGGGTGACTCGTGCGGGTGCGGCTCGTGGCCTTCGGCGTCCGGCTGCCAGCGCTTCTCGCCGAAGAACGTCATCAGCATCACGCGCGTCATGTAGTACGCCGTGATGGCCGCGCCCAGCAGCGCGCAGCCGCCGAGGATCCAGCCCTCGGTGCCGCCCTTGGCGAAGGCCGCCTCGATGATCTTGTCCTTGGAGAAGAAGCCGGACAGACCCGGGAAGCCGATGATCGCGAGGTAGCCGAGGCCGAAGGTGATGAAGGTGACCGGCATGTACTTCCGGAGGCCGCCGTACTTCCTCATGTCGACCTCGTCGTTCATGCCGTGCATGACCGATCCGGCGCCGAGGAACAGCCCGGCCTTGAAGAAGCCGTGCGTCACCAGGTGCATGATCGCGAAGACGTAGCCGATGGGGCCGAGGCCCGCGGCCAGCACCATGTAGCCGATCTGCGACATGGTCGAGCCGGCCAGCGCCTTCTTGATGTCGTCCTTCGCACAACCGACGATCGCACCGAACAGGAGCGTGACGGCACCGACGACGGTGACGACGAGCTGGGCGTCCGGAGCGAGGTTGAAGATGTTGGCGGAGCGGACGATCAGGTAGACGCCCGCGGTCACCATGGTCGCGGCGTGGATGAGGGCCGAGACCGGGGTCGGGCCCTCCATCGCGTCGCCGAGCCAGGACTGCAGCGGCACCTGGGCGGACTTGCCGCAGGCGGCCAGCAGCAGCATCAGGGCGATGCCGGTGAGGGTGGCCTCGGAGGCGCCGGTGACGAGCCCGGGCTCCTCATGGCTGCCGAGGAGCGGTCCGAAGGCGAAGGTCCCGAACGTCGTGAACATCAGCATGATGGCGATCGACAGGCCCACGTCGCCGACGCGGTTGACCAGGAAGGCCTTCTTCGCGGCGGTCGCGGCGCTGGGCTTGTGCTGCCAGAAGCCGATCAGCAGGTAGGAGGCGAGACCGACGCCCTCCCAGCCGACGTACAGCAGAAGGTAGTTGTCGGCGAGGACGAGCAGCAGCATCGCCGCGAGGAACAGGTTCAGATAGCCGAAGAAGCGGCGGCGCCGCTCGTCGTGCTCCATGTACCCGATGGAGTACAGGTGGATCAGCGAGCCGACGCCGGTGATCAGCAGCACGAACGTCATCGACAGCTGGTCGAGGCGGAAGGCGATGTCCGCCTGGAAGCCCTCGACCGGGACCCAGCTGAACAGGTGGCTCGTCAGGGTCCGGTGTTCGGCGTCCTTGCCGAGCAGGTCGGCGAAGAGTACGGCGCCGATCACGAAGGAGGCGGCCGCGAGGGCCGTGCCGATCCAGTGGCCGACGGCATCGAGCCGCCGGCCGCCGCACAGCAGTACGGCCGCTCCGAGCAGAGGCGCCGCCACCAGCAGCGCAATCAGGTTCTCCACGATTCAGCGACCCCTCAGAGCTTCATCAGGCTGGCGTCGTCGACCGAGGCCGAGTGGCGGGAGCGGAACAGGGACACGATGATCGCGAGCCCGACCACGACCTCCGCGGCGGCGACGACCATCGTGAAGAAGGCGATGATCTGGCCGTCGAGGTTGCCGTGCATCCGGGAGAAGGCGACGAACGCCAGGTTGCAGGCGTTGAGCATGAGCTCGATGCACATGAACACGACGATCGCGTTACGCCTGATCAGTACGCCGGTGGCGCCGATCGTGAACAACAGCGCCGCGAGGTAGAGATAGTTGACGGGGTTCACTTCGACGCCTCCTCGGCCCGCTTGAGGTTCGCCGGTGCCGTGTCGGTCCGCTCCAGGCGCTCCTCGGCGCGCTGTTCCAGTGCGCGCAGATCGTTGAGCGCCTCGGTCGAGACGTCACGGATCTGGCCGCGCTCGCGCAGCGTCTTGTTGACGGTGAGCTCGGAGGGGGTGCCGTCGGGCAGCAGGCCCGCGATGTCCACGGCGTTGTGCCGGGCGTAGACACCGGGCGCGGGCAGCGGCGGAAGGTGCTTGCCCTCGCGGACGCGCTCTTCGGCCAGCTCCCGCTGGGTCTTGGCGCGCTCGGTGCGCTCGCGGTGGGTGAGCAGCATGGCGCCGACGGTGGCCGTGATCAGCAGGGCGCCGGTGATCTCGAAGGCGAACACGTACTTGGTGAAGATGAGGGTCGCGAGACCCTCCACGTTGCCGTTGGCGTTGGCCTGCGCCATCCCGTTGAACTCCGTGAGGGAGGCGTTGCCGATGCCGGCGACCAGCAGGATGCCGAAGCCGAGGCCGCAGAGAAGGGCCAGCCAGCGCTGGCCCTTGATGGTCTCCTTCAGGGAGTCCGCGGCCGTGACGCCGACGAGCATCACCACGAAGAGGAACAGCATCATGATCGCGCCGGTGTAGACGATGATCTGCACGACGCCCAGGAAGTAGGCGCCGTTGGCGAGGTAGAACACCGCCAGGATGATCATGGTGCCGGCGAGACAGAGCGCGCTGTGCACGGCCTTCTTCATGAAGACGGTGCACAGGGCGCCGATCACGGCGACGGTGCCGAGCACCCAGAACTGGAAGGCCTCGCCGGTGGAGGTGCCGGCAGAAAGAGTGGCTGTGGCGGCGAGCTGCATGCTCATGCGCCGACCTCCTCTTCCTCCGGCTTGTCTCCCTTGGAGACGGCGACCTGCTGGACCGTGCCGGGCGCGGCCTCGGTCACCAGTCCCCGGTAGTAGTCCTGCTCGTCCGTCCCCGGGAAGATCGAGTGGGGCGAGTCGACCATGCCCTCTTCGAGCCCGGCGAGCAGTTGCTCCTTGGTGTAGATGAGGTTGGCCCGGCTGGAGTCGGCGAGCTCGAACTCGTTGGTCATCGTCAACGCGCGCGTGGGGCACGCCTCGATGCACAGGCCGCACAGGATGCAGCGGGCGTAGTTGATCTGGTAGACGCGCCCGTACCGCTCGCCCGGCGAGTAGCGCTCCTCTTCCGTGTTGTCCGCGCCCTCGACGTAGATCGCGTCGGCGGGGCAGGCCCAGGCGCACAGCTCGCAGCCGACGCACTTCTCCAGGCCGTCCGGATGGCGGTTGAGCTGGTGCCGTCCGTGGAAACGGGGAGCGGTGGTCTTCTGCTGCTCGGGGTACTGCTCGGTCAGCCGCTTCTTGAACATGGCCTTGAAGGTCACGCCGAAGCCGGCCACGGGGTTCTGGAATCCGGGCGACGACTGCCCGGCCTCCTTGGACTCCTCAGCCATCGGACGCCTCCTTTCCATCCAGAGATCCGTCACTCTGAGTATCGGGCCCGCCACTGACAATCAGCTCCCGCTCCCGGCGCGGACGGCGCCTGGGCGCGGGTGGCAACTCCTGTCCGGGCAGCGGCGGTACGGGGAATCCGCCGGCCATCGGGTCGAAGCCGACGGGCGGGGCGGGCTCCTCCTTCGGCTTCCCGCGGAACATGTCCGCGACGAAGGACAGCAGCAGGAGCAGCAGGACGCCGCCGCCGACGTAGAGGGCGATGTCGGCGAAGTCGTAGTTCTCGTTGCGCAGGGTCCGCACGGTCGCGACGAGCATCAGCCACACCACGGAGACCGGGATGAGGACCTTCCAGCCGAGCTTCATCAGCTGGTCGTAGCGGACACGAGGGAGCGTGCCGCGCAGCCAGATGAAGAAGAACAGCAGCAGTTGGACCTTGATGACGAACCAGAGCATCGGCCACCAGCCGTGGTTCGCGCCCTCCCAGAAGGTGCTGATGGGCCAGGGGGCCCGCCAGCCGCCGAGGAAGAGCGTCACGGACACGGCCGAGACCGTCACCATGTTCACGTACTCGGCGAGCATGAACAGCGCGAATTTGATCGACGTGTACTCGGTGTTGAAGCCGCCGACCAGGTCGCCCTCGGACTCGGGCATGTCGAACGGGGCGCGGTTGGTCTCACCGACCATCGTGATGATGTAGATGATGAAGGAGACCGGCAGCAGGATGACGTACCAGCGGTCCTGCTGCGCCTCGACGATCGCCGAGGTCGACATCGACCCGGAGTAGAGGAACACCGAGGCGAACGCGGCGCCCATGGCGATCTCGTACGAGATCATCTGCGCGCAGGAGCGGAGACCGCCGAGGAGCGGGTAGGTGGATCCGGAACTCCAACCCGCAAGCACGATGCCGTAGATGCCGACCGAGGCGACCGCGAGGATGTAGAGCATCGCGATCGGCAGGTCGGTGAGCTGCATCGTGGTGCGCTGGCCGAAGATCGAGACCTCGTTGCCGGCCGGGCCGAAGGGGATCACCGCGATCGCCATGAAGGCCGGGATGGCCGCGATGATCGGTGCGAGGACGTAGACGACCTTGTCCGCGCGTTTGACGATGAGGTCTTCCTTCAGCATCAGCTTGACGCCGTCGGCGAGCGACTGGAGCATGCCCCAGGGTCCGTGCCGGTTGGGGCCGATGCGCAGCTGCATCCAGGCGACGACCTTGCGCTCCCACACGATGGAGAACAGCACGGTCAACATCAGGAAGGCGAAGCAGAACACCGCCTTGATGACGACCAGCCACCACGGGTCGGTGCCGAACATCGAGAGGTCTTCAGCGGCGAGGTACGGGCTCATGCCTCCACCTCCTTGGGGGCTTCGGCGGCGAGCGTCGCCGGGCCGATGCGGACGAGTGAGCCGGGCACCGCACCGGCGTCGGAGGCGACACCCCCGCCCGCGGAGTTCAGGGGGAGCCAGACCACGCGGTCGGGCATCTCGGTGATCTGCAGCGGGAGTTCGACGGCACCGGCGGGACCGGTCACGGCGAGCACGTCGCCGTCCTTCACTCCGGCCTCGGCGGCGGTCGCGGCCGACACACGCGCGTGGGCCGCGTGCCGTGTCCCGGCGAGCGCCTCGTCACCTTCCTGGAGGCGGCCCTGGTCGAGCAGCAGCCGGTGCCCGGCCAGTACGGCCTCTCCGGCGGCCGGCCGCGGCAACTGGGCCGCGGTCTCGAGCGGTTCGGTGGCCCGGGATCCGTCCCAGGCGCCGAGCCGGTCGATCTCGCCGCGCACGGTCCTGAGGTCCGGCAGACCCAGGTGGACGTCCATGGCGTCGGCCAGCATCTGCAGCACGCGCGCGTCGGTGGGCGCGAGGCGGCGGGTCATCTGCTCGGGCTTGAGCGCGGCCTCGAAGAAGCGCACCCGGCCTTCCCAGTTGAGGAAGGTGCCGGCCTTCTCGGCGACCGCGGCGACCGGCAGGACCACGTCCGCGTGTTCGGTGACCTCGCTCGGCCGCAGCTCCAGCGAGACCAGGAAGCCGACCTCGTGAAGTGCTTCACGTGCGCGTGCCGGGTCCGGGAGGTCGGTGACCTCGACGCCCGCGACGACCAGCGCCTGGAGTTCTCCGGTGACGGCGGCCTCGACGATCTGGCTGGTGTCGCGGCCGTAGCGGTGCGGGAGTTCGGCGACGCCCCAGGCCACGGCGACCTCCTCACGCGCGCGTGGGTCGGTCGCCGGACGTCCGCCCGGCAGCAGCGACGGCAGCGCGCCCGCCTCGATGGCGCCGCGCTCTCCCGCCCTGCGCGGGATCCACACCAGCTGCGCGCCGGTCGCGGACGCGGCCCGTACGGCGGCGGTCAGTCCGCCCCGCACTGCGGCCAGCCGTTCACCGACGACGAGTACCGCGCCCTCGGAGCGCAGCGCCTCGGCGGCCTGAGCTCCGTCGCCCTCCAGGCCGACCTCGCCCGCGAGCGCGTCCAGCCACTCGGTCTCGGTGCCGGGAGCGGCGGGGAGCAGCGTGCCGCCGGCCTTCTCCAGACCGCGCGTGGCGTGCGTGGCCAGTGCGAACACCTTCTGCCCGTGCTTGCGCCAGGCCTTGCGCAGCCTCAGGAAGACGCCGGGCGCCTCCTCCTCGGCCTCGAACCCGACCAGCAGGACGGCGGGCGCCTTCTCCAGCGCGGTGTAGGTGACGCCCGTGCCGTCGAGGTCACGGCCGCGTCCGGCGATCCGCGCGGCGAGGAAGTCGGTCTCCTCACCGCTGTGCACACGCGCGCGGAAGTCGATGTCGTTGGTGTCGAGCGCCACGCGCGCGAACTTGCTGTACGCGTAGGCGTCCTCGATGGTGAGCCGGCCACCGGTGAGGACTCCGGTCCGGGAGCGGGCCGCGGCAAGTCCCTGAGCGGCGGCCTCCAGGGCCTCGGGCCAGGAGGCGGGCTCGAGGACACCGTCGGCGTTGCGCACCAGGGGCGTCTCCAGGCGGTCGCGCTGCTGCGCGTAGCGGAATCCGAACCGCCCCTTGTCGCAGATCCACTCCTCGTTGACCTCGGGGTCGTTGGCCGCGAGCTTGCGCATGACCTTGCCGCGCCGGTGGTCGGTGCGGGTGGCGCAGCCGCCGGAGCAGTGCTCGCAGACGCTCGGGGAGGACACCAGGTCGAAGGGGCGCGAGCGGAAGCGGTACGCCGCCGAGGTGAGCGCGCCGACCGGACAGATCTGGATGGTGTTGCCGGAGAAGTACGACTCGAAGGGGTCGCCCTCGCCGGTGCCGACCTGCTGCAGCGCGCCCCGCTCGACCAGCTCGATCATCGGGTCGCCCGCGACCTGGTTGGAGAAGCGGGTGCAGCGGGCGCACAGCACGCACCGCTCGCGGTCGAGGAGTACCTGTGTGGAGATCGGTACGGGCTTCTCGTACGTCCGCTTCTTGCCCTCGAAGCGGGAGTCGGCCTGGCCGTGGGACATGGCCTGGTTCTGCAGGGGGCACTCGCCGCCCTTGTCGCAGACGGGGCAGTCCAGCGGGTGGTTGATGAGGAGGAGCTCCATCACACCGTGCTGGGCCTTCTCCGCGGCCGGCGAGGTGAGATGGGTCTTCACCACCATTCCGTCGGTGCAGGTGATGGTGCAGGACGCCATCGGCTTGCGCTGGCCCTCGACGTCGACGATGCACTGGCGGCAGGCGCCGACCGGGTCGAGGAGGGGGTGGTCGCAGAAGCGGGGGATCTCGATGCCGAGTTGTTCGGCGGCGCGGATGACCAGGGTGCCCTTGGGCACGCTGATCTCGACGCCGTCGATGGTCAGCGAGACGAGATCTTCCGGCGGGACCGCCGCCTCTCCCCCACCGGAGGGAGCGCTCGTGGTCACCGTCATGCGTTCACCTCCGTGCGGGAGTCGGCCCAGACCGTCGACTTGGCCGGGTCGAAGGGGCAGCCGCGGCCCGTGATGTGCTGCTCGTACTCCTCGCGGAAGTACTTGAGCGAGGAGAAGATCGGCGAGGCGGCACCGTCGCCGAGGGCGCAGAACGACTTGCCGTTGATGTTGTCGGCGATGTCGTTGAGCTTGTCGAGGTCGGACATGACGCCCTTGCCGGCCTCGATGTCGCGCAGCAACTGCACGAGCCAGTACGTGCCTTCGCGGCAGGGTGTGCACTTGCCGCAGGACTCGTGGGCGTAGAACTCGGTCCAGCGGGTGACGGCGCGCACGACGCAGGTCGTCTCGTCGAAGCACTGGAGGGCTTTGGTGCCGAGCATGGAACCGGCGGCGCCCACTCCCTCGTAGTCGAGGGGGACGTCGAGGTGCTCGTCGGTGAACATCGGCGTCGAGGAGCCGCCCGGCGTCCAGAACTTCAGCCGGTGCCCGGGCCGCATTCCGCCGCTCATCTCCAGGAGTTGGCGAAGCGTGATGCCGAGCGGGGCCTCGTACTGGCCGGGGCTGGTGACATGGCCGCTGAGCGAGTAGAGCGTGAAGCCCGGGGACTTCTCGCTGCCCATCGACCTGAACCAGTCTTTTCCTTTTTGCAGGATCGCGGGAACCGACGCGATCGACTCCACGTTGTTCACCACAGTCGGGCACGCATAGAGGCCCGCGACGGCAGGGAAAGGGGGACGGAGCCGCGGTTGACCGCGGCGGCCTTCGAGCGAGTCGAGCAGTGCGGTCTCCTCACCGCAGATGTACGCGCCTGCGCCCGCGTGCACGGTGAGTTCCAGGTCGAGCCCGCTGCCCAGGATGTTCTCGCCGAGGAAGCCCGCCTCACGGGCCTCGCGCACGGCCTCGTGCAACCGCCGCAGGACCGGGACGACTTCACCCCGCAGATAGATGAAGGCATGCGACGACCTGATGGCATAACACGCGATGACAATGCCCTCGATGAGGCTGTGCGGGTTCGCGAACAGGAGCGGGATGTCCTTACAGGTTCCCGGTTCCGATTCGTCGGCGTTGACAACTAGATAGTGCGGCTTTCCATCACCCTGGGGAATGAACTGCCATTTCATTCCCGTGGGGAATCCCGCGCCGCCGCGGCCGCGCAGACCGGAGTCCTTGACGTACGCGATCAGGTCGTCCGGTGACATGGCGAGCGCCTTGCGGAGCCCCTCGTATCCTTCGTGCCTTCGGTAGACGTCCAGAGACCAGGACTTGTCCTCGTCCCAGAAGGCCGACAGCACGGGTGCGAGCAGCTTCTCGGGGCTGGTGTCTTTCAATTCGGGTGCCAAGGTCATCACTCCCCCTCCTCGGCGGTAGGCCCTGCCGGGTGGGCCGGGTCGGAGGCCGACGTGTCCTGAGGCGCGTCGTGCGAGCTCAGATGCTGTGTCGGTGACGGGTCGTGTACGGCCCTGTCCTGCGGCTCGTCGTGCGGGCCGCCGTCGCGCGGGTGGACCACGCGCGCGGGTGCGGCCTCTCCTCTGGCCAGGCGGAGGCCCACCAGCGACGCGGGTCCCGCGCCGCCGCTTGCCTCGACGGCCCCTGGCCGCTCGTCGGGGAAGCCGGCGAGGATCCGCGCGGTCTCCTTGAAGGTGCACAGCGGCGCCCCGCGCGTGGGCTCGACCGTCCGGCCCGCACGCAGGTCGTCGACGAGGTGTTTGGCGCTGGCCGGGGTCTGGTTGTCGAAGAACTCCCAGTTGACCATCACGACGGGCGCGAAGTCGCAGGCCGCGTTGCACTCGATGTGCTCCAGCGTGACCTTGCCGTCCTCGGTGGTCTCGCCGTTGCCGACGCCGAGGTGCTCCTGGAGCTCCTCGAAGATCGCGTCACCGCCCATCACCGCGCACAGGGTGTTGGTGCAGACGCCCACCTGGTAGTCACCGCTCGGCCTGCGCCGGTACATGGTGTAGAAGGTGGCGACCGCGGTGACCTCGGCGGTGGTCAGGCCCAGTACGTCCGCGCAGAACCGCATCCCGGTGCGCGTGACATGGCCCTCCTCCGACTGCACGAGATGCAGCAGCGGAAGCAGCGCGGACCGGGAGTCGGGGTAGCGGGCGATGACCTCGCGCGCGTCCGCCTCCAGCCGGGCTCGAACGTCGTCCGGGTAGACGGGCGCGGGCAGTTCGGGCATGCCCAGGCTGACGCCCTGCTCGGAAGAAGAGGTGGTCACCGGTCGACGCCTCCCATCACGGGGTCGATGGACGCGACGGCGACGATGACGTCGGCGACCTGGCCGCCCTCGCACATCGCCGCCATGGCCTGAAGGTTGGTGAAGGACGGGTCCCGGAAGTGGACCCGGAAGGGGCGGGTACCGCCGTCGGACACGGCGTGCACCCCGAGTTCGCCCTTGGGCGACTCGACGGCCGCGTACGCCTGTCCCGGCGGGACGCGGAAGCCCTCGGTCACCAGCTTGAAGTGGTGGATCAGAGCCTCCATGGAGGTGCCCATGATCTTCTTGATGTGGTCGAGGGAGTTGCCGAGCCCGTCGGGGCCCAGGGCGAGCTGGGCAGGCCAGGCGATCTTCTTGTCGGCGACCATGACCGGGCCGGGCTGGAGCCGGTCCAGGCACTGCTCGACGATCCTGAGGGACTGGCGCATCTCCTCGATGCGGATCAGGAAGCGGCCGTAGGAGTCACAGGTGTCGGCGGTCGGGACGTCGAAGTCGTAGGTCTCGTAGTCGCAGTACGGCTGCGCCTTGCGCAGGTCGAACGGCAGCCCGGTGGAGCGCAGGATCGGGCCGGTGGCGCCGAGGGCCATGCAGCCGGCCAGGTCGAGATAGCCGATGTCCTGCATACGGGCCTTGAAGATGGGGTTCCCGGTGGCGAGCTTGTCGTACTCCGGGAGGTTCTTCTTCATCTTCTTCACGAACTCGCGGATGTGGTCCACCGCGCCGGGCGGCAGGTCCTGCGCGAGTCCGCCCGGGCGGATGAACGCGTGGTTCATCCGGAGGCCCGTGATGAGCTCGTAGATGTCGAGAATCATTTCACGATCGCGGAATCCGTAGATCATGATCGTGGTGGCGCCGAGTTCCATACCGCCGGTGGCGATGCACACCAGGTGCGAGGAGAGCCGGTTCAGCTCCATCAGGAGCACCCGGATGATCTTGGCTCGCTCGGTGATCTGGTCCTCGATGCCGAGGAGTTTCTCGACGGCGAGACAGTAGGCGGTCTCGTTGAAGAAGGACGTCAGGTAGTCCATGCGCGTCACGAACGTGGTGCCCTGCGTCCACGTGCGGTACTCGAGGTTCTTCTCGATGCCGGTGTGGAGGTAGCCGATGCCGCAGCGGGCCTCGGTGACCGTCTCGCCGTCGATCTCCAGGATCAGGCGGAGCACTCCGTGCGTGGACGGGTGCTGCGGGCCCATGTTGACGACGATGCGCTCGTCGTCGGCGCGGGCCGCGGACTGGACCACCTCGTCCCAGTCGCCACCGGTGACCGTGTAGACGGTGCCCTCGGTGGTCTCCCGGGCGGATGCTGACTGCGTGCTCACGAGTACGACCTCCGCTGGTCCGGAGCCGGGATCTGGGCGCCCTTGTACTCGACGGGGATGCCGCCGAGGGGGTAGTCCTTGCGCTGCGGGTGGCCCTGCCAGTCGTCCGGCATCATGATCCGCGTCAGGGCCGGGTGACCGTCGAAGACGATCCCGAAGAAGTCGTAGGTCTCGCGCTCGTGCCAGTCGTTGGTCGGATACACGGAGACCAGGGACGGGATCTTCGGATCGGCGTCCGGGGCGCTGACCTCGAGGCGGATCAGCCGGTTGTGGGTGAGCGAGCGCAGGTGGTAGACGGCGTGCAGCTCGCGGCCCTTGTCGTGCGGGTAGTGCACCCCGCTGACGCCGGTACAGAGCTCGAAGCGCAGGGCCGGGTCGTCGCGCAGGGTGCGGGCGACGCGCAGCAGGTGCTCGCGCTCGATGTGGAAGGTGAGCTCGTCGCGGTCGACGACCGTCTTCTCGATCGCGTTGTCGGGCAGGAGTCCCTGCTCCTCCAGTGCTCCCTCGAGTTCGTCGGCGACCTCGTCGAACCAGCCGCCGTAGGGGCGGGCCGCGGGTCCCGGCAGGCGGACCGAGCGCACCAGGCCGCCGTAGCCGGAGGTGTCGCCGCCGTTGTTGGCGCCGAACATGCCGCGCTGGACGCGGATCTCCTCGCCGCCCTGGCCGCGCTGACCGGGGAGGTTGGAGGCGCTGAGGTCCTTCTCGGGGTTCGCGCCGTCGCCGGCGCCGTTCGCCTCGCTCACCGCAGCAGCCCCTTCATCTCGATGGTGGGCAGGGCCTTGAGCGCCGCTTCCTCCGCCTCGCGGGCCGCCTCCTCGGCGTTCACGCCGAGCTTGGAGCCCTGGATCTTCTCGTGGAGCTTGAGGATGGCGTCCAGCAGCATCTCGGGCCGCGGCGGGCAGCCCGGGAGGTAGATGTCGACGGGGATGATGTGGTCGACGCCCTGGACGATCGCGTAGTTGTTGAACATCCCGCCCGAGGAGGCGCAGACCCCCATGGAGATGACCCACTTCGGGTTCGCCATCTGGTCGTAGACCTGCCTGACCACCGGGGCCATCTTCTGGCTGACCCGGCCGGCGACGATCATGAGGTCGGCCTGGCGGGGTGAGCCGCGGAAGACCTCCATGCCGAAGCGGGCCAGGTCGTAGCGTCCGGCGCCGGTGGTCATCATCTCGATGGCGCAGCAGGCGAGGCCGAAGGTGGCCGGGAAGACGGACGCCTTGCGCACCCAGCCCGCGGCCTGCTCGACGGTGGTCAGCAGGAAGCCGCTCGGCAGCTTTTCTTCGAGTCCCATGAGTTGGAGGCCCCTCAGTCCCATTCCAGGCCGCCGCGCCGCCACACGTACGCGTACGCAACGAAGACGGTGAGCACGAAGAGCAGCATCTCCACGAGCCCGAAAACACCCAGGGCGTCGAAGGTGACGGCCCAGGGGTAGAGGAAGACGATCTCGATGTCGAAGACGATGAAGAGCATCGCCGTCAGGTAGTACTTGATGGGGAAGCGCCCGCCGCCGGCCGGCGTGGGGGTCGGCTCGACCCCGCACTCGTAGGCGTCGAGCCTGGCCCGGTTGTAACGCTTCGGACCGATCAGCGTGGCCATGACCACGGAGAAGATCGCAAAGCCTGCCCCGAGGGCTCCCAGTACGAGGATGGGCGCATACGCGTTCACCGCTCCTCGCTCCTCTCAGTCGGCACTGACTGCTGGCGATGGCGTCGAGTTCGCTTCCGCCCCACCCGTCCCGCAAGTCCCGCCCGTCCCGGCGAAGATCGCGAACATGTGAAGCAGGTCACAAGCCCAACTGACCCGCATCTTATGCCCGCCGGTCTGTGATCTGCGACACGGGGTATTGCACAAGCTTTGTGATCTCCACCACCCGACGAAGGATCATGAAGTCGGATGAGCGGTGATCTTCGTACGTGAAGCGTCCGAGCGATCACCAGAGGTGACATCTTGGCTCGTCGGCGCAGCTGGGAGTAGGCGTCTCCATATCAAGATGGTTCCCTTGCATGCAAATTGGCGCTGGACTCGACTGCTTGGTAGTGCGCCGTGTTCACACATCAGGAGGAGTCGCGAGGCGTGATGTGGACGCGTGCACACATTCACGAGCGGGTGAGGGCGGGATGCATGCGCGTGACGCAGCCGCCGCTGTAACCGTTGCGTGACCTCCGCCACATCGATGCGAGACCTCCGAGAACCGGGCTTGGCCACCTGTCCCAACCGGTGGTAGGCGCGGGGCAATTCGGACGTAAACACGAAAGTGCGTGATCAAGGCCTTGTTGGGTCGCGTCCGCAATGTCCGTTACGGCGTCAATAAGGAGCGGCGGACCAGGAATTCGGGGCGGCCATTGAACAACTGTGGCGCAGCACACGTTTCTTGAAGGTATGGAGGAGCCCCTGATACCGCTTGGTCTCATGTCCCACACCGCTCACATACGTAGCCACCGGAAGCCCCGCCGCAGCGCGACGACTTCGATCGCCGTGCGCGCCGGAGTCGCCGGTGGCGTCCTCAGCATGGCAGCGGCGGGCGCGTCGGCTTCGGCGTACGCCGCCGAGTCGACGACGCAGACCCTCGAACTGCCCACCCTGACGGCCGATCTGGCCGTCCAGGTCGCCGAGTCCGCGGACGCCACGCAGCAGGCGGCCGCGAACTACGAGCTCCAGGCCGAGCGCGACGCGGCCGCCGCCGCTGCCGCCAAGGAGGCCAAGAAGGACCTCGCTGAGGCGAAGAAGAAGGCCGAGGCGAAGAAGAAGGCCGAGGAGGCCCGCAAGGCCGCCGCGGAGGCCGCCGCCTCGCGTTCCTCGGAGCGGACCACCCTTTCCGCCTCGACGACCACGACCGCCTCGGCGCCCGCCAGCGGCAGCGTCGCGACCGTCATCGCCTTCCTCAAGGCGCAGGTGGGCGACGCCTACGTCATGGGGGCCACCGGGCCCAACGCGTGGGACTGCTCCAGCCTGGTCCAGGCCGCGTTCAAGCAGGTCGGCGTCGAGCTGCCGCGGGTCTCGCAGGACCAGTCGATGCAGGGCACCGACATCCCGCTGTCGCAGATCCAGGTCGGCGACATCCTCTACTGGGGCGGCAAGGGTTCCGCCTACCACGTGGGCGTCTACATCGGTAATGGCCAGTACCTGGACGCGGCCAACCCCTCCAAGGGTGTCGTCATCCAGGACCTGTCCGGATACCCGGCGTCGGGCGCGGTGCGCGTACTCTGACGAGCACGCACGCGCGTCACGAACGCCGGAAGGGCCGCAGCCGCTCGGGGGCAGCGGCCCTTCCGCCTCTTGCGGAGCCCGCCTAGCCGAGGTCGAAGGTGTTGGGCAGCCCCAGCCGGTGGCGCACCTCGTCGATCCGTTTCAGCGGCTCCATCTCCGGGGGCCGGTACAGCTCCTGGATCTCACACCGCTCGGCGTCCGAATTGTCCGCGTCCAGCAGTGCGTTGACGGCCAGTCGCGCGGACTCGTTGGCGCCTTCCATGGTCGCCAGGTCGACGTCGGTGCGGACGTAGTCGCCCGCGAGGAAGAGGTTCGGCACCTTTGTGCGGGCCGTGGGGCGGTTGTGGAGCGTGCCCGTGGGGTGGATGAGGAGTTGCTCGCGGTTGCGCGGCTCAGGGCCGCCCAGGCCCGTCACAGCCGGGTCCATGAACCAGCCGAGCCGGTCGGCGTCCACGAGGGTCGTCTTGCCGGCGTCGTTGAGGCCGTCCTTCAACTGGGCCCAGAGCTCGGCGACGACCTCGTCCTTCGTGCACTCCTTGGCCGTCTTGCCGTACAGGATGCCGGGTTTGTCCCACTCGGAGATGATCGCCGAGAGACAGTCGTGCGCCTGTCCGTCGCCGTAGTCGCGCGGGAAGTCCCGTCCGGGCCAGAACTGCGCCTGGCCGACGGCCGTCACCGACCAGGGTGAGTCGAGGCAGTTGATGTGGCCGTGCACGACCGGCTCGGGCGTGCGGAGGTAGAACATCACGCCGGTCATCCAGTCGGTCCGCAGCGCGTCGCACCGGGAGAGCTGCGGATCCGCCGCGCGCAGGGCCGAGCCCCACGTCACGCGCGCGTGCTCGACGGGCAGCGCGCAGACGTAGTGGTCGGCGGTGACGGTCCGGTCGTCGCCGCCGTCGCGGGCCGAGACGCGGACGCCGGTCACCCGGCCGCCGGCGTACAGGACGTCGTGAACCTGCGTGCCGAGGACGAACTCGACGCCCAGGGTGCGCAGATGCCGCTCCCAGGGGTCGATCCAGGCCTCGCTGGTGGGGGCGTTGAGGACGCGGTCGATGTCGGCGTCACCGTCCATGCCGCGGCCGAGGAGACCCCACAGGAGCAGCGCCTCGATGATGACGCGGCCGACGGTGCGGGTGGAGGCGACCTCCGCGCGGGTGGCGACCAGGTTGCGGGTCTGGCCGATGCCGAGCAGCGTCTGGTACTCGGCGCTCATCTCCTCCGCGCGGATGAAGTCCCACCACGCGACCTTCTCCCACTGGTCCTCGCGGCGGGCGTCGCAGCTGGTGAGGTGGACCAGGAGGCGGTCGGCGAAGTAGGCGGCCTCGTGGGCGGGGAGGCGGGTGCCGAGGTCCAGGACGGAGAGGATCTGGTCACGGATCCAGGACGGGGTGAGGTCGCCGGGGGCGGGCGGGGTGGTGGCGCGGCGCAGTGGGAAGTGCAGGTCGGGACGGCCGCCCGAGCGTGCGAAGAGGGCCTCCGTACCGCTGACGAGGTTGTCGTGGACGCCGTTCGCGTTGCCGGCGAAGGGGATGCGGCGCATCGTGTCCGGCAGGTTCCGGTAGAAGCCGGGGAAGAATCGGAAGCCGTGCTCGGCGGGGAGGTCCGCGCGGCCGCCGGCCGCCGTGCCGGGGACGGGCATCGAGCGGGCCTTGCCGCCGAGGGCGTCGTAGTACTCGTAGACGGTGACGGCGTAGCCGCGTTCGGCGAGTTCGTGCGCGGCGCTGAGGCCCGAGACACCGCCGCCGAGGACGGCCACCCGCCTGCCGGAAGCCGCCTTCGCGCTCCCGGCGGGCCATAACGCCAGCGCGCCGGCCACTCCCCCCGTACCGGCCAGGAACCGTCTGCGGGTGTGGCCGTCGGTCTGCTCCATGTGTTCTGTTGTCATGGGCAACGGAGGGTAGGGAGAGGCCCCGGAGGCCGGAACCCCGATGACCCACCGCCCACAGCATCCACACAACAGGGAGAAACATGCCCAGCGTGTTCGTTCAAGGCAGGCCGGCCGACTCCTACCCCCGCCTCGCGCCCGAGGCCCGGCGCGGACAGGTACGGCGCATCACCGAGGTCGGCGAAGGAGTCCTGCACAGGCCGTGCCGGGACGTGACCGAGTTCGGGCCCGATCTCGCCGCGCTCATCGACGACATGTTCCTGACGATGTACATCGCGGAGGGGGCCGGGCTCGCGGCGAACCAGGTCGGGGTGGATCTGCGGCTGTTCGTGTACGACTGCCCGGACGACGACGGGGTCCGGCACGTCGGGCACATCGTCAACCCGGTGCTGGAGCGTCTCGATCCCGCCGGACGCAGGCTCCTCGACGACCACGAGGGCTGCCTCTCCGTGCCGGGCGCCGTGATGGACGTACCCCGTCCGGACCGGGCCGTCGTGCGCGGGCTCGACAAGGACGGTGAGCCGATCACGATCGAGGGAACCGGCTACTTCGCCCGCTGCCTCGCCCACGAGACCGACCACGTCGACGGACACGTCTACCTGGACCGGCTCTCCCGGCGCGAACGCAAGGACGCGCTACGACAGGTGGCGGACCGGCGCGAGGAGGTCTTCGCACGCCGGGCCGCCAACATCGAGGCGCTGAGCAGCTGACTCAGGCCTTCGGGGCCACCTTGCTCAGCCCGTTGATGATGCGGTCCATCGCGTCGCCGCCCGTCGGGTCGGTGAGGTTGGCCAGCATCTTCAGGGTGAACTTCATGAGCAGGGGGTGGGTGAGGCCGCGCTGGGCCGCGATCTTCATGACCTTCGGGTTGCCGATGAGCTTCACGAAGGCGCGGCCCAGCGTGTAGTAGCCGCCGTAGGTGTCCTTGAGGACCTGCGGGTACCGCTGGAGCGCGATCTCACGCTGGGCCGGCGTCGCCCGGGCGTGGGCCTGGACGATGACGTCGGCGGCGATGTTGCCGGACTCCATGGCGTAGGCGATGCCCTCGCCGTTGAAGGGGTTCACCATGCCGCCGGCGTCACCGACCAGGAGCAGGCCCTTGGTGTAGTGGGGCTGGCGGTTGAAGGCCATCGGCAGGGCGGCGCCGCGGATCGGGCCCGTCATGTTCTCCGGCGTGTAGCCCCACTCCTCCGGCATCGACGCGCACCAGGCCTTCAGCACCTCGCGCCAGTCGAGCTCCTTGAAGGAGTCGGAGGTGTTGAGCACGCCGAGGCCGACGTTCGAGGTGCCGTCGCCCATGCCGAAGATCCAGCCGTAGCCCGGCAGCAGCCGGGGCTCGGGCCCCCGGCGGTCCCACAGCTCCAGCCAGGACTCCAGGTAGTCGTCCTCGTGGCGCGGCGATTCGAAGTACGTACGGACGGCCACGCCCATCGGACGGTCCTCGCGGCGGTGCAGGCCCATCGCCAGGGACAGCCGGGTGGAGTTGCCGTCGGCCGCGACCACGAGCGGCGCATGGAAGGTGACCTCCCGCTTCTCGCCCGTGTCGCCGATCTTGGCGTGCACGCCGGTGATGCGACCGGTGCGGTCGTCGATGATCGGGGCGCCGACATTGCAGCGCTCGTAGAGCCGGGCGCCCGCCTTCTGCGCCTGGCGGGCGAGTTGCTCGTCGAAGTCGTCGCGCTTGCGGACGAGGCCGTAGTCCGGGAAGGAGGCGAGTTCCGGCCAGTCCAACTGGAGGCGGACGCCGCCGCCGATGATGCGCAGGCCCTTGTTGCGCAGCCAGCCCGCCTCCTCGGAGATGTCGATGCCCATGGCCACCAGCTGTTTGGTGGCGCGCGGGGTGAGGCCGTCGCCGCAGACCTTCTCGCGCGGGAACGCCGTCTTCTCCAGGAGAAGCACGTCGAGTCCGGCCTTCGCGAGGTAGTACGCGGTCGTGGAGCCGGCCGGCCCCGCGCCGACGACGATGACATCGGCGGTGTTCTCGGAAAGGGGCTCGGAGTGGGGCTCGGTCACGGCGGTCACGGCGGGATCTCCCCAAGTTCGAAATCTGCGTGCCGACCGGCACTGGACATGGGCAGTCTATTCAGCACGATTGATCACCCGGCTGAAGGGCTGCCCCGTGAACCGAGCTCTCCCTGTAGTAAGGCTGCGCGTCCCCACCGACGAGGACGCCGTCGCCTGGCACCGGATCTTCGACGACCGGGACGTCATGGAGTTCCACGGAGGCAGGTCGGCGGAGCTGTACGTCTATGAGGAACTCACCGCCCGCCAGCGCCGGCACGATGCCGAGCGGGGGTTCTGTCTGTGGACCATGGTCGACGAGAACGGGCAGGTCATCGGGTTCACCGGCGCCCAGCCCTGGCCGCAGGACTGGGGCCCCAAGGGTGAGATCGAGATCGGCTGGCGGCTCGGGCGCGCGCACTGGGGCAAGGGGTACGCCACCGCGGCCGCGCAGATGACGCTGGAACGGCTGCGGGCAGCGGGCGTCACCAACGTCGTGGCGCTGGTCAGACCCGGCAACGAACGGTCCATCGCGGTCACCCGGCGGCTCGGCATGGTGGCGGCGGAGACGTTCCCGCATCCGCGGCTGCCGGAGGACGCGCTGTGCTTCCGCCTTGATCTGTGACGCAGAGTGATAATCGGCTACAGAAAAATACTCAGCGCTTCCAGGTAGCGCCCCAGTGCGGTTACTCTGCCAATACCGCTGGGGGTGACATCTGTGCGAATAACACCCAAAACGCCCGAAGTGCGCGTCCCTCGTCTGGTCGGTCTGATGGCCGTCGACGCGCGCGAGACGGCCAAGGCACAGGGCTTGTCCATCAATGCGCCGGACCGGCAGGACTTCCACCTCGCCGTCGTCGACTACGTCGTACGCCAGTACCCGCAGCCCGGCGCCGAGGTGCCGCGGGAGTCGATGGTCTACGTGTGGTTGGACTTCGGTCCGGGCGAGGGCGGCGGAGGCATGCGCGAGCCGCGCGTGCCGAACCCGTCGGGCGGCGGACTGCAGCGCGAGCTGGACGAACCCGGCGACCCCTGCACCGTCGGGATCGGCCCGCCCTGAACCCTCAGCTCGCCTTGAACCCGCGGTGCAGGGCCACGACCCCGCCCGTCAGGTTCCGCCACGCCACCTTCGACCAGCCCGCCTTCTGCAGGTGCTCGGCCAGCGCGGGCTGGTCGGGCCAGGCGCGGATGGACTCGGCGAGGTAGACGTACGCGTCGGGGTTGGAGGACACCGCGCGGGCCACCGGCGGCAGGGCGCGCATCAGGTACTCGGTGTAGACCGTGCGGAAGGGCGCCCAGGTCGGGTGCGAGAACTCGCAGATCACGACCCGGCCGCCGGGCTTGGTCACCCGGTACATCTCACGCAGCCCGGCGTCGAAGTCCTGCACGTTGCGCAGCCCGAAGGAGATCGTGACCGCGTCGAAGGTGTCGTCCTTGAACGGCAGCTTCGTCGCGTCGCCCGCCGTCAGCGGCAGCCACGGGTGGTTCTTCTTGCCGACCTTGAGCATGCCCAGCGAGAAGTCGCAGGGGACGACGTAGGCGCCGGTCCGCGCGAAGGGCAGGGACGAGGTGGCCGTACCGGCCGCCAGGTCCAGGATCTTCTGCGCGGGCCGGGCGTCGACCGCCTTGGCGACCTCCCTGCGCCACGCCCGGTCCTGGCCGAGCGACAGCACGTCGTTCGTCAGGTCGTACCGTTCCGCCACGTCGTCGAACATCGAGGCGACTTCGTGCGGCTGCTTGTTCAGGGAAGCGCGGGTCACGGGCCCATTCTTGCAGCCGCCCCCGAGGAAGCGGCCGAGGCCCCGCTCACGGCAGCAGCTTCGGCTTCTTCCTCGCCGCCACGTCCTCCACCCAGCCGCAGGCCAGGACGAACACCGCGATCAGCACCCACCCGATCCCGAACATGAACCACTGGCTCTCCAGCGGCAGGTACTTCTCGAAGGCCGGCACGTTCCAGAACTGGTCGATCAGCGGTACGGCGAGGATCAAGGCGATCTCGTGCCAGAGGTAGATCGTCACCGCGCGCGCGTTGAAGACCGTCACGACCCGGTCGAGCCGCTTGAAGCGGGTGAGCCACACGAAGTCGATCGCGAAGTACGCCTTGGCCCACATCAGCAGCATCACGAACCCGGCCGACCAGAAGGCCTGCGCGAGCGGGATCTCGTCGAGGTCGTAGGTGCCGACCTCGCCCTGGTGGGAGAAGGCGTACCAGCCGCCGTAGCCGATCGCGGCGAAGGACAGGACGACCACGAGCGCCGGTTTCATCCTCTGGAGCACGCCGTCGCGGTGCGCGAAGCCGAGGATCCAGCAGAAGAGGTACGTCGAGAAGTCCCACATCTCGTTGCCGAGCCGTCCCTCCGGCCCGGACCACACGAAGTTGAGGACCAGGATCGGCGCCAGGGAGAGGAAGAGCACCGGGACGGGCGCCGACCGGAACACCTTCAGCAGCAGCGGGGACAGCAGCACGAACCACAGATACGTCCGCAGGTACCAGAGGATCTCCCAGGCCTGTACGCCCCACTGGTTCCCCGGCGGATCGCCGAACGGCACGATCCAGTAGACGATCTCCCAGTGCGGCATCCAGCCGTGGATCAGCATCGCGAGGACCACGAAGAAGCCCCAGAACCAGAACGGGGGCAGCAGCCGGCGGAGCCTGCTCCTCACGACCTTCAGCGCGGGCCGCTCCAGCGACTTCGCCATCAGGGTGCCGGCCAGGCCGAACATGATCCCCATGGAGGGGAAGACCATCCCGCACCAGGCCCACCCGAAGGTGTGATAGGTGACGACCCGGATGAGGGCGACGGCCCGGAGGGTGTCGAAGTAGCGGTCGCGACCGGCGGGCTTCGGCGGCGGCTTCTCCTCCGCCGCCTCGTCCGCGGGCTCTTCCCCCACGACCGCTACTTCGGGCTCGGGTTCCGGCTCGACCGGCGGCAGCGGAGCCGTCTCCTCCACCGCCACCGGCTGCCCGTAGTCCACGTACTGCTGCTGCGGATACGCCTGTTGCGGATACGCCTGTTGCGGATACGTCGGCTGTACGTACTGCGGCTGTGCGTACCGCGGCTGCTCATTGCCGCCGTACGCCTGTCCGTTCCCGTCCCCGTATCCGTAGCCGTACCCCTGCTGCTGGTACCCCTGCTGCTCCCAGCTCATCAGCTCGCCCCCGCCGGCGTCCCGACCTCGCCGGTGCGCTTCAGCTTCTGCCAGCGCAGCCGGCCGCCCGTGAGGGCCGTGATGCAGGAGTGGATGAGGACGAGGTACATCATCTGCCGGTAGGCCAGCTGCTGGAGCGGCATCATCAGCAGATAGCGGTACTTCTCCTTGTCCAGCCGGAAGGCGTACGCGGCACAGACCAGCTGCACCGCCAGCACCGCGAGCCAGGCCAGCAGCGCCGCCTGGAAGTCGATGAAGATCATCGAGTACGCGGTGAAGACGTCGATCAGCGGCGCGAAGACCGGCGTGACGATCTGGAAGATCACCACCAGCGGCATCCCGACCCGGCCGAAGCGGCCCGAAGGACCCTTGTCGGTCAGGGACTTGCGGTGCTTCCACAACGCCTGCATGGTGCCGTACGACCAGCGGTAGCGCTGCGACCACAGCTGCTTCAGCGAACCCGGCGCCTCCGTCCAGGCCTTGGCGTGCTCCTGGTAGACGACCCGCCAGCCCCCGCGGTGCATGGCGATGGTGATGTCGGTGTCCTCGGCGAGCGTGTCCTCGCTCATACCGCCGACCTCGAGGACCGCCTCGCGGCGGAACGCGCCGATCGCGCCGGGGATCGTCGGCATGCAGCGCAGCAGGTCGTACATACGGCGGTCCAGGTTGAAGCCCATCACGTACTCGATGTGCTGCCAGGCACCGATGATCGTGTCCCGGTTGCCGACCTTGGCGTTGCCGGCGACCGCGCCCACCTCGGGGTCGGCGAAGGGCTGCACCAGCTGGTGCACGGCGTCCGGTTCGAAGACGGTGTCGCCGTCCATCATGATGACGATGTCGTAACTGGCGTTGCGCACCCCGTTGTTGAGGGCGGCCGGCTTGCCCGCGTTCTCCTGGCGGATGACCCGGACGTTCGTCATGCCCAGCTCGTAGGCGGCGTTGCGCGAGATCTCGGATGTGCCGTCCGTCGAACCGTCGTCGACGACGATGATCTCGATCGGATGGGTGCTCTGCGCCAGCGACCTGAGGGTGTTGGCGATGCACTCCTTCTCGTTGTACGCCGGGACGATCACGCTCACCGGCCGGGTGACCGTCGGCCCCCAGCTGAAGCGGCGTTTGTTGCGCTGTCTGTAGTGGCGGCGGGCGAGGATCAGCATCATCCCGAACCGCCCCATGACGGCGACGCCGACGACCATGAGGCCGACCGACAGCGTGGGTACGGCGTACTCGGCGACGGCGACGGCCGCGAGCAGGGCCTCGCCCTCGTAGAGGGTCGCTCCGGTGGCCTCGCGGTGGGCGGCCTGGAGGTTGCCGGCACCCGTGCCTCCGCCGGGCTGCCGGCCGTCCGCGGCCGCCGGTCCACCGGCCTGCTGGCCGTTCGCCGACTGCTCCTTCTCGATGACCCCGCTGATGGTGGTGAAGGTGTACCCCTTCGCCTTCATCTTCTCGATGTACTCGGGCAGCGCCTTGATCGTCTGCGAGCGCTCACCACCGGCGTCGTGGAAGAGCACGGACGCCCCGTCGTTGTCGTCCGGCGTCGCCCACTTGACGATCTTCGAGACGCCCGGCTTCTTCCAGTCGTCGCTGTCGGTGTCGACGAAGACGCTGGTGTAGCCGTCCTCGCCGAGCTTCTCGTAGACGGGCCAGCTGTAGTTGTCGATGGCGTCCGTCTCCGAGGAGTACGGCGCCCGGAACAGCGTGGTGGTGATGCCCGCCGCGCCCGCGAGTGCCAACTGGGTCTGCTGCATCTCACGGTTGACCCGGGCGTCGCTCTGGTAGGAGAGGTCGACGTGGGTGAAGGTGTGGATGCCCACCTCGTTGCCCTGCTCGACCATGTCCTTCACGATGCCCGGGTAGCGCGAGACCATCGAGCCGACCACGAAGAACGTGGCGGGGACGTCGTACTTCTCCAGGATCTTCAGCACCTGCGGCGTGTACGTCGGGTTGGGACCGTCGTCGAAGGTCAGCGCGATCGTCTTGTCCGGGACGGAGACGCTCGTCGCCGAGCCGCCGCGGAAGCTGATGATCGGGCCGCCGTCGAGGATCTTGTCCGGCACCTTGCTGGAGCTGGCCCCGTCGCGGACCCGCTCGTCGCCGCCGACCTCGGCGCGCAGATAGCCGTCGAGCAGCATCACGCTGGTCAGCGCGAGCAGGAGCAGGCCGGCGAGGAGGACGCGCGGCTTCTGGAGCGCCGCGGCCTTGCCCGCCGCCCGCCCCAGGCGCGAGGGGGCGCGGCGGCGGCCGCGGGAGGGAGTCGTCGTAGTCATAAGGGTGGCTGCGCTCCGGTCAGTTGGCGGTCGCGGAGGCGGACGGCGTGGGCACGCCCGACGGCAGCGCGGGCGGAGAGCCGCTGGGCTTCACGCTGTTGCCGATGCCGCCCTGCGGCTGGGTGCCGGGTCCGTTGCCGTTCTGGGTGCCCGGACCTCCCTGGCCCTGACCGCCCCCGAAGGGCAGCAGCGAGGACGGGTTCGAGGTGCCGATGCCCATGAAGGCGAGGCCCAGGACGACGGCGTACCCCACACACAGGACACCGACGAGAAGACCGATCCGGCGCAGCAGCTTGGAGCGGCGTCCGGAGTTGTCAACGAACACGGGCCCGTCGGCGGACTCGTTGCCGCGGCGTTTGCGGCGGCGACCACGTTCGGCGCGGTTTTCGATGGCAGGCTCGGAATGCATTCCCCGGACGTTAGAGAGTCTTTATGTGTCCGAAACTCAGGAATCCATGTGAGGCCCGTATGAGAAACGTCTTAACCTGTCTCTTCTCTGAGAGTTCACTGGAACGCCTGCGCAACTCCCACGGAGGGGAAAGGGGTTGATCGTCCGCTTTAGGTGACCGAATAGGCCGTTTTATTCACGCATGCCCATGCGTTCTCTGTGTAAATCTTGTCCTCATGAAGCTCAGCCCCGTGTGAGAGATTTCCACTCGCCCAACACAGTTTGTTTCCATCCTGAGACAGAAATCACGAGAGCGGGTGCATGCCGAATGCGGCGTTTCCTGAGGCCGGCGGCAGGGCTGAGTTGCCTGTTTGCCCTGGCCACGGCGGGTTGTTCCTCGGACACCGACACCACCTCGGAAGCGACGCCGGCCCAGTCCGCCGAGGCTTCCGAAGAGACCTCGTCGAGCACGTCGTACGCCCCCTACGTCAGCGCCACGGAAGCCTCCGACAACGACTCGGCCGGCGCTCCGACGACGTACAACCTGGCCTTCGTGATCGCGGACGGCAGCGACTGCACGCCCACGTGGAACGACTCGCACGCCATCGGCAACACCTCGGTGGCCTCCCGGATCTCGCAGCTCAAGGAGGACAGCGCGAGTGTCCGGGTCTCCTTCGGCGGGGCGTCGGGCAAGGAGCTGGCGGAGACTTGCGACAGTGCGACGGCGCTCGCGCAGGCGTACGGCGAGGCCCTCGACGCGGCCGGCTCCACCCAGGCCGACTTCGACATCGAGGGTGACGCGCTGACGGACTCCGCGTCGGTGGAGCTGCGGTCGGAGGCGATCGCGCTGCTGCAGAAGTCGCGCAGCGACCTCACCGTGTCCTTCACGCTGCCCGTGATGCCGTCGGGGCTCGACGACGACAGCATCGCGCTGCTGGAGTCCGCCAACAACAGTGCCGTACAGGTCTCCACGATCAACCTCATGACCATGAACTACAGCGAGTCGTACGACGAGGACATGGGCGACTACGCGATCACCTCGGCGAAGGCCGCGCACACACAGCTGAGGGATGTCTTCGGGACGTCGGACGCCGTTGCGTGGCGAGCGATCGCGCTGACGTCGATGATCGGGGTCAACGACGTCGACAACGAGACGTTCACGTTGTCGGACGCGGCTCAGGTGCGTTCCTTCGCCGAGGAGAAGGAGATCGGGTGGGTGTCGATGTGGTCGACGTTCCGGGACCAGCAGTGTGACGACGAGGGTGATGAGCTCACCAACTGCAGCGGGGTGAAGCAGAGTTCGGGTGCGTTCGCGGAGGCGTTCGCGGAGTAGTGGGTCGGCTGCGGGCCCGGTGGAGGCCGGTCGCGCGGTTCCCCGCGCCCCTTTCGGGGCGCGTCGCTAGCGGCGTCTGTGGACCAGCCGGCCCGCGCACACCGTCGCGATGCACTCGCCGCTCTCGTCGAAGACGGCCAGATCCGCGCGGCCCACTTCCCTGATCGCTGTGGACTGCACACCGGGGAGCACGACCACGTCGTTCCGCTCGGCCGCCGCGCGGAGTTCAGGCGTGTCGGCGTACTCCTCCAGGACCGCCACCGCGCCCGACTTCAGTACGGCGTGGATGCGTTCACGTGGGCTCGGGGCGTCCGGGAGCGGGCCCTCGTGGATGCGGGCGGGGCCCAGGACACCGGGCCACCTGCGGACCCGGGCGCCGGGAAACCGCTCGCGCAGCTCTTCCAGCGTCCCCACGGCGCCGACCCGGTCCCGCCCCACCAGGACGGCACCGCCCTTGATCGGCTCCGAGGTCCAGGTGTACCGGACCTCGTCGGCGGCGTGAATCGTCTCCATCTGCGGGCTAGTTGGACGCGAGGATCTTCAGCTCGGGATGCGCCGTGCCGCCCTCGATCGCCGTCGACGAGATGTGGGACACGATCCGCGCGTCGACGGGGTCGTTCGCCGGGTCGTCGTGGACGACGAGGTGTTCGTACGTGGTGGAGCGCTGGGCCGGGACCCGCCCCGCCGTACGGATCATGTCGATCATTTCCTGGAGGTTGGAGCGGTGCTTGGCACCGGCCGCCGAGACGACGTTCTCCTCCAGCATGATCGAGCCGAGGTCGTCCGCGCCGTAGTGCAGGGTCAGCTGGCCGGCGTCCTGGCCGGTGGTCAGCCAGGAGCCCTGGATGTGGGCGATGTTGTCCATGAAGAGCCGGGAGATCGCGATCATCCGCAGGTACTCGAAGATCGTGGCCTGCGTGCGGCCCTTCAGGTGGTTGTTCATCGGCTGGTAGAGGTACGGGATGAAGGCCCGGAAACCACCGGTGCGGTCCTGGACGTCACGGATCATCCGCAGGTGCTCGATGCGCTCGGCGTTGGTCTCGCCGGTGCCCATGAGCATCGTCGACGTCGACTCGACGCCCATCCTGTGGGCGGTCTCCATGATCTCCAGCCAGCGCTCGCCGGACTCCTTGAGCGGCGCGATGGCCTTGCGGGGACGCTCGGGCAGCAGCTCGGCACCGGCGCCGGCGAAGGAGTCGAGACCGGCGGCGTGGATCCGCTGGATCGCCTCGTCCACGCTGACCTTCGAGATCCGCGCCATGTGCTCGACCTCGGACGCGCCCAGCGAGTGGATCACCAGCTGCGGGTAGGCCTGCTTGATGGCGGAGAAGTGCTTCTCGTAGTACTCGACGCCGTAGTCCGGGTGGTGGCCGCCCTGGAACATGATCTGCGTACCGCCCAGCTCGACGGTCTCCGCGCAGCGGCGCAGGATGTCGTCCAGGTCGCGCGTCCAGCCCTTGTCCTTGGCGGTCGGCGGGGCGTAGAACGCGCAGAACTTGCACGCCGTCACGCAGACGTTGGTGTAGTTGATGTTCCGCTCGATGATGTACGTCGCGATGTGCTCGGTCCCGGCGTACCGACGGCGTCGTACCGCGTCGGCGGCCGCGCCGAGCGCGTGCAGCGGGGCGTCGCGGTAGAGGTCGAGCGCCTCCTCCGGAGTGATCCGCCCACCGGATGCGGCGCGGTCGAGGACGGACTGAAGGTCGGCCTTCTCGGTCACCGGAGCGTCCCTTTCGTCAAGGGTTGTGGACGGAACCATCCGTAATGGACGGACTGCGCCAGCCTACGCCAGCGGTTTTGCGAGGCACACGTCAGGCCGCGTACGCGCCGATCAGCAGCCCGACGAACGCCCCCATGATCAGGAACGGTCCGAACGGGATCGCCGTTTTGCGCCCCGCCTTCCGCGCGACGACCAGCGCACCGCCGTACAGCGCCCCCAGCAGGAACCCTGCGAAGGTCCCCAGCATGACCGTCGGCCAGCCGTACCAGCCCAGCACCGCCCCCATCCCGAGCGCGAGCTTCACATCGCCGAAGCCCATGCCGGCGGGGTTGATCAGGAACAGCACGAAGTAGCCGCCGCCGAGCGCGAGGGCGCCCAGGAGTGCTGTCGGCCAGTCCCCGGTGTGCTCGGGCACGAACGCCATCACGCCCAGCAGTGCGAGGGCGGCGCCCGCGAGCGGCAGGGTCAGGACGTCGGGCAGCCGCTGCACCCGCAGGTCGACCACGGCCAGCAGTACGCCGACCGGAGCGAGCAGCAGCCAGACGGCGATCTCGGGCCGGGTGCCGGTCGCGGCGGCGAGGGCGGCGCAGACGAGGGCGGTGAGGGTGGAGAGGAGGGCCGCGGGAGGGCCGTAGGACTGTTCGCGCTGTTCGCACCGCTTGCAGCGCGCCCATCCGATCCACCCCCCGAGGGGATGCTCACCCGGGCAGGTGGTCCGCCACTCCTCCCCCGACGGGACGGAGAACCGATAGGCGGCCCTCGGCAGAAAGGCACCCGCCGCCGCGCCCCACAGCGCGGCGGCGATCACGAGGAAGGTGGTCATCCCACGGCCGCGACGCCGTTGCGCCACGTCGGCAGGAGCTCGTCGAGGAGTGCCTCGGTGCGTGGCGGCAGGCCGCGGGCCCCGCTGCGGTTGATGAGGTCGGCGGCGAGGGTCCGGAGCCGGTCGGTGTCGCCGGTGGCGTGGGTGGCGCGGAGCAGTTCGTGCCAGAGGCGCTCGTCGCCGGGCGCGGAGTTGAGGGCGGCGCCGAGGGCCTCGATGGCCTTCTCCGCACGGTCCTTGACCAGGTGGAACTCGGACAGTGCGAGGCCGATGTCCGCGACGAGGAGCGGGAGTTGGGCGTCGATGATCTCGTGGGTGAGCCAGCGGTAGCGCCCCTCGGGCCGGTCGGCGAGGAGCGGGCCGCGCACCAGGACGAGCGCGTCGGTGAGCAGCCGGCCGCGCACGGCACGGCTGTCGACACCGCGGCCCTGCGTGGCCTCGTGGTAGAGGGAGCGCAGTACGTCGAGGTCGGAGACGACGGTCTTGGCGAGCGTGAGCCGTCCGGTGCTGTCGGTCCTGAGGCGCGGCGAGCCGTCGGGGTCGGTGCCGAGCCAGGCCCGGAGCCGGTCGAGGAGGGCCTCGCGTACGTCGTCCGTGACGCCGCGCGGCCAGAGCGCGGAGGACAGCACGCGCGGGTGCACGCCCTCGCGGTGCAGGAGCAGCAGGGCGAGCGCCTCGTGGAGCAGGGCGCTGCGATCGCCGTCGGGGGTGTCGAGGCCGATGATCTCGTACGGCCCGACGAGCCGCGCGTACACCGCCGGCCGTCCCTGCTCGCTGACGTCGACGAGGAACGGGGGTGCGGTGGCCGGTCCCTGCGGTTCGCGCTCCGGGTCGGACTCGACGAACAGTTCGACGACCGCGCGCTGCAGGGGCACGGGCAGGAGCTGGGCGTCGAGTTCGAGGCCGAGCAGCGGTGCGAGCAGCTTGCCCTCGCCGGTGATCTCCATCTCCCAGGCGGCGCCGGGCAGATCGCCGCTCTCGGTGCCGACGAGATAGCCGATGCCGAGCCGCCCGGCGTCCGCGGCGAGTTCGGCGAGCTTCATCGCGTCGTCGGCGGAGGGCTCGGCGGCGAGGAGGACGAGGTGCGGGGCCCAACGGGTGTGCTGGGCGGGGCCGGTACGCCCGGTGAGGACCGAGTCGTGCCCGGCGGCCCCCAGCGCACCGCGCCGCTGCCGGGTCTCGGCCTCCATGGTCTCGACGAGGTCCTCGATCCCCTCGATGTGCCGCAGCCGGTTGGGCGCGAGGGGCGTGAGGTCCTCGCCGAAGCCGACGAGGGTGATGGTCATGCGGTCAGACCAGCCGTTGGTGGCCAGTTCGGCGGCGACGGAGGCGAAGACGGCGGCACGGTCGGCCTCGCTGCCGCTCAGCGACACGATGCCGGGCACCGACTCCAGGTTGAGCAGCAGCCGGGAGTCGTCCAAGGTGCCGAGGCTGACGAGGCCGGGGTAGGGGGCGGCGGCGTCGACGTCCTCGTACCGCTCGGCGTCGGTGCGCGCGAGCATCCAGAACGTCTGGTCCTGGCCGAGCTGCCAGGGGGCCGGCGGGTTTCCGGACGGCTGGGCGAGCTGGAGGTGAAGGTCGCCGTTGTTGCTGAGCCAGGTCGCGTAGACGGTGGGCAGGGGACGCGACTCGGCGCCGAGGGAGGCGGCGAGCCCACGCAGGGAGCGGTCCAGCAGTCGTACGCCTTCGGGGTCGGCGCCCACGAGCAGGGCGTCCTGCGCGTCGGCGGCGTCCCCGGTCGGCGTGGGCGGCTCCATGCCGCGCCGGCCGCCGACGGCGCCGAAGGCCGACTGCCACAGGGCCTGCCGGCGGCGACGGCCGAGGGCGCCGAGGAGACCGGCGGCGAGGAGGGGGGCGCCGACGAGGGCCTGCGGGAGGCCGAAGGCGTCGGAGGCGGCGCTCGTGGAGGTGGCGTGCTGCTGGTGCTGCTCCTGGTGGCCGGTCTGCTGGTCGGGGGCGGGGCGCTGCTCCGGGAGGGAGACCTGGTCGGCCCCGCCGCCCTGCTGTGCTCCGCCGCCCTGGGCGTGGTCGCCGCTCTGGCCGTAGTCGTGGATCTGCTGCTGGGCGGCGGAGCCTCCGGACGCCTCGGGCATCTCGACGAGGTCCCCGCCCCGGGCGTCGCCCGGCATCTCCATGATCCAGCCGGGCCGGATGAGGCTGGCCTCGGACAGCTTGGAGCCGTCCGGCTGCACCCGGTCCTTGTTGAGGTCGAAGATCTCCTTGTACCGGCGCCCGTCACCGAGGTGCCGTTCGGCGATCTCCCAGAGGGAGTCGTGGTGGCGGCCCTCGGGCGGCTGGATCCGGTAGTACTTCGTGTCGTCGGCCTTGGACGCGCTGCCCCCGGCATCGGCGTGCGCGGCGGCGCCGGCGGCCTGCTCGGCGAGGGCGGCGGCGGTACTGGCGGCCTGCTCCTGCTGCTGGGCGAAGAGGCCGCCGCCGGGGGTCTGCTGGGCGGCGGCGACGGTCCCACGCTGGTTCTCGTCGAAGCTGTGCCCGAGCTGGGACAGCCCCGGGGTGAGGCTGGCGGCGGTGGCGCCCACGAGGAGCAGGGCGGCGACGAGCTGGCGGGCGAGGAGCTGGCTCGGACCGCCGCCGGGAACACGCCCGGGTACACCGACGCCGGAGACGGCGGCCTTTATCTCGACGAGCACGCAGGCGGTGAACTGGGCCCAGGCGAGCCAGACGATGACGGTCAGGATGTGCAGGAAGGTGCCGGTAGTGATCGGCTTCTGCAGCCAGTCGAGGCTGGGCACCCCGTTGGGCAGCGGCCACCCGACGGCGACAGCCAGCGCCCCCGGCACTCCCACCACGAGAACGAGCAGCGCGACGAACGCGAAGAACGCCTTGACGAAGTCCCCGAACGAGCGCCGCCGGATCCGCACGGCCTGCGGGGTCCGGTTCCTCGGGGTACTCGGGCTGCCCGTCGAGCTTCCCGTCGAGCTTGACGAGCTGGAAGTGCGGCGTCGCGGCATGGCGGGTGTCCTGGGTGGTGTGTGGAGGGAGTGGGTGTGGGTGTCCTGAGGGGTGTACTGAGCCTACAGAGATCTTATGTACGGCGTCGAAGGTCGGGCAGGGCCCTGTGGACACACTCTCGGTTCACTTCCTCACGACCTGCCGGACATGCCCGAGTTGACGCCCCTTTGAGCTCCGACCGCGAGCATCGTTCGCAATCGCCACGCCACACCCTCACGCTCTCTACACAATCCCCCGCAGGTAGTCAAAGGCCCCTTACCTGCCCCTGATAGCTTCGTTCCCCGTTGCACACGCCGACCTCCGGGGGAGATCCATCGTGGCCCGCCGCGCCCTGCCCGTCACCGCCGCCGCGTTCGCCATGACGGCGACCCTTCTGCTCACCGCGTGCGGTGGGGGTGACGGGGGGTCTCCGGACGACATCAAGGGGGCGGGCACGGCGTCGGGGAGTCCGTCGGCCTCGGCTTCGGCGTCGACGCCGGCAGGCGCACCCGACATCAGCGTTCCGAAGGACCTCGACCTGGTCTTCGACTTCGACGAGCCGTCCGACGCGAAGCATGCGGCGGCGCTCGCCGGCGCGCAGAACTACATCCGTGCGCTGGATCACGGCATCGACCAGCAGGACCCGAACGACCCGGCGTACCGCTACTACTCGCTCAACCAGGCCGCGCAGTACGCCAAGTCGCAGATCGAGACCTGGAAGAAGGGCGGCTGGACCGTCACCGGGACGGACAAGTACTACGACGAAGAGGTCAGCACCCTGAGTGGTGGCCAGGGCGTCCTGGTCGAGTTCTGCCGGAACCAGGCCAAGTTCTACGGCAAGGAGATCAAGAGCGGGAAGGTCCTCTACTCGGAGGAGAACCTGGCGAGTTACCAGACGTTCCGGCTGCGCATGATCCCCCCGTCCGGCTCCTCAAAGGTGTGGAGAGCCTTCACCATCGAGGTGATCGGCAAGGCGAAGGAGTGCCGGCCGTGACTCCCTCACGACGGTTGCTGCGCCGGTGCGGCCTCGTCGGCGCGGCAGCGGTGCTGTGGACCGGCGGCACGGCTCACGCGAACGGACCCGCCGACAACACGACTCCTCCCCCGACGTCGGGCAACGCCGACAACAACGGTGACTTGTCCGCCGCCGTGTCCCGGATCAAGGTCACCCAGGTCAGCGGCCCCACCGGCGGCAAGACCGGCAGCATCTCCTCGACGGACGTGAACTGGGAGCCACCGCCCTGCTGGTACGAGCCCGTCTACACACCGGAGCAGCTCAAGGCGTTCTCGGAGGGTGACAATCCGCTCGGATATGTCAGCCCTCACGAAATGTGGGGCGGCCAGAAGCTGTGGACGGACCACTACCGGGACAGCAAGGTCGCGTACAACTACGAGGACAACGCGCTCGTGTCCCGCGAGGGGTACGACAACTACAACATCGGCAAGAAGGGCTACTTCTGGCGCGGCGTTGCCCGGGACACCTCCGACCCGGACTCGTTCGGCTGTGAGCGCGTCATGTTCTGGCAGAACGCCGGCGACATCCCCGACGTACCGAACGCCCCCACGCCGAAGACCCTCGCCGAGTACGCGTACGACAAGGTCAAGGTCCCGGGCACCGAGATCGAGCTGAAGCCGGCGACCAAGTCCACGGTCAACGCCCCGACCTGGGTCTGGCTGGACAAGGGGACCTTCAGGGAGATCAAGGTTCGCGCGGAGCTCCCGAACACGGGTCTGTGGGCGGAGACCACCGCGAAGCCGGTCGCCCTGCACCTGAACCCGGGCACGGAGTACGCGCAAGCCATCCCCGCTTCGGGCAACTGCGAGATCAACGAGGACGGATCGATCGGCACGCCGTACCAAAAGGGCGACTCCGACCGGACCCCGCCCTGCGGCATCCGCTACCTGAAGGCCACGGACGGCACGCCGTACCGCCTGTCGGCCTCGGTGACCTGGCAGATCACCTGGCAGGGCGCGAACGGCACCGGCGGCGACCTGCCCGACGGGACCTTCGAGACGACGCAGGACATGAACGTCCAGGAGATCCAGTCGATCAACCGCTGACGGGCGTCCGGTCCGCCCGCCAACCCTCCACGACGACAAGAGAAGAGAGCCTGATGACGTCCCGCTCCCACGCCCCGTACAGGCACCGCCTCACCGCAACCGTGCTCGGCATGGCCGCGTCGGCCGCTCTGACCGCGTGCGGCGGAGGCGGGGAGGCGGACGGCGCGAACGGCGACGCCTCCGCGAGCGCCGCGCCGCAGGGCGTATTGACGGCGAAGGCCGCCGCCTCGGTGTTCGCCAACTACGAGAAGGTCAACAACAAAGCCAACGCGGCCTTGGACGAGAAGCTGCTGGGCACGGTCGAGGGCGGCCAGGTCTACGAGATGGACAAGGCCAGTTACACCCTCGTCCCGACCTTCTCCGCAAAGGACCGGAAGGCCTACGCCAAGCCCTTCTACTACCGGGACCGCCGGTACGTGATCCCGGAGAAGGGCACAGGTGACTGGTTCGCCGTCCAGGCCACATCCAGCGAGGACGAGAAGAGCTCGGTACTGCTGGTCTTCGACAAGGTCGGCGGTACCCACAAGATGGTGCTGTCCCTGTGGGCCGACGACGGAGAGCCGTTGCCCAAGCTCGCCGTGGACCAGCAAGGGCTCGCGGAGGCCGTCGACGCCGACACCGAGGTCGGCAAGCTCTCCCCGTCCGACGTCAGCGCCGCCTACGAAGACCTCCTCGCGACCGGCGGCAAGAAGGAGGGCAAGAACCTCGCCTCCACGAAGCTGGTCAAGCAGGCCGTCGGGATCTACAAGGACAGCAGTACCAACGGCACCGCCGACGGCGTCGCCACCAAGATGTTCTTCGCCAAGCCCCCGGCCGACCCGAGCGTGTACGCGCTGCGGACCGCGGACGGCGGCGTCCTGGCCCTGTTCCCCTCCGCGCACAACCAGGAGATCCTGGTGAAGTCCGCCTACCGCTCCAGCCGTTCACTCGTCCCCAGCGAGGAACAGGCCGCTCTCGGTGCCATCAGGGGCGACCTGATCACTGATGTCTTCCAGGGACAGGGCATGGCCGAACTGACGCCGAAGGCCGCCCGGATCACCGCCCTCGACTGGCAGCACGTCGACTCCCGCTGACCAACACCTACGCCTCCGGCCAGTCCTCCCCGGAGAGGGTCGCCACCAGCCGGCCCTCTCCCAACGACACCTCCACGTCCAGCCCACCCCCGGCAGCCTCTGCGAAGTCGGCGGGCAGGGTGTCGTCGAGGAGAAGGACGAAGTGGAGGGCGAACGGCGTCCGGTCCGGATCCGGCACCCCGTCAGCGTCCAGCTGCAGATTGGCCCGCCACGCGGCCTGGCACAGCGCGGAGACGAAGACCCCCAGGAAGTCGGCGCCGAGCAGACCATCGGCATGCTCGATCCGGACCACACTGTCCGTCGTGTCGTGCCGGTCGTGCAGACCGTCGACGAGCGCGTCCCAGTTGTGGCCGAAGTAGCCGGGGAAACCGAGTTCCCGGGCAAACACGGCGAACAGAGCGGTCGGCTCCAGCAGTTCCCGCCCGTCCAGGCGGAAGACGCGCCCGCCCGACTTCCGGAGTTCGGCAGTCTCGACGTACACCCACGGGTCGTCACCACGCGTGAAGACAACCCATGGCGATCGGCGCTCGGTGAGGGTGAGGGTCGGGGTGAGGCCCATGGCGTAGATCCTGCCAGTCAGCCCACATCGTTCCCACCCTCCTCCCTCGGAACCTCGGTGACCTACTTCTTCCGCCTCACACGCACCTCTGACACCCACTCCCCCGCCCCTCTCTGCAGAGGCGAAGTCGACGGCACGTACGAGGTGTTCCTCCTCCTCGACGAGCGGTCCGACTCAATCCGCCCCGCGGACTCGAACGGCACCCCCATCCCCGCCCTCCGCATGAGTCCGAGCGGCGGAAGCCTCTCGGGCTCCTCGGAGGAACGGGACGCGGTCAGAGGTTTCCCCTGCTCGCCGCCCATCCGGCGGCCGAGTGGCAGAGGCGCGGACGCCCTCCCCAGAAGATCCACAAGTACTTCGGATGAGGCGCAACCCACGGAGAAACGCGAACCCAACCCCCTCCGGCACCAGCGACCTCATGCGCTACATTCACACGCAAGTTCTGATGTAAGCGTTGCAGGTGTTACGGGGGCAACACATGTCACACAGGCCGACGGACTGGCACATACTCGACCTGGACAAGGACCCGACCCCGGGCGACCCGCAACGCATCCGCAAACTCGCCGGCACCCTGCACGACTTCGCCGACGACGTGGCCGACGCCCTGCGCGACCTCAAAGGCATAGCCACCGAGGACGAGATCCTCTCCTGGGCCGGCAAGACCGCCAAGACCTTCGCCGACCAGTTCGGCGACGCCCCCAAGCAACTGCGCAAACTCCGCAAGTCCTACGACCTCGCGGGCGACGCCCTCGCCTCCTTCTGGCCCGACCTGGAGATCGCCCAGACCAAGGCCGACAAGGCCCTGCGCGACGGCCGCAAGGCCCGCGACGAACTCGGCACCGCACAGACCGCCCTGTCCGGCGCCAACGACTGGGTCCACACCGCCACCACCAAGGTCGACTCCTACGACCCGGCCAAGAACCCCGGCAAGGACGTCCCCAAACCCGACGAGGCCGACGTCCGCCGCGCCACCCGCGACGCCCAGCACGCCAAGTCCCGCCAGGCCACCGCCGAACGCAACGTCGAAAGCGCACAGAACGCCCTCGACGCCGCCAAGAAACTCGCCGGCCAGGCCAAAGGACTGCGCGAGGAAGCCGCCCGCCGCACCGTCACCAAACTCAAGGAAGCCTCCGACGCCGGCATCCCCAACCGCCACTGGTGGGAGGAGATCGGCGACTGGGTCGCCGACCACTGGGACGAGATCGTCACCGTCTGCAAATGGGTCGTGGCCATCGTCGGCATCATCGTCATGATCATCGGCGGACCCCTCGGCTGGCTCGTCTTCGCCGCCGCCCTCGTCGTCCTCGCCGACACCGCACGAAAAGTACTCAACGGCACAGCCGGCTGGGGCGATCTCGCCTGGGCCCTCCTCGACTGCATACCCGCCACCAAAGGCCTCACCAGCATCGCCAAACTCGGCATGCTCTGGAAAGCCGGAGGGTTGCGGGCCCTCGGCGCAGGAGCCATGGGCGGCATCGGCGGCGGCCTCAAAAACCTCGCGAACGGCATCCGCAACCTCGGCGGGAGCGCGCGGAACATCTTCCGCGGTTTCGACGGATCGTGGCTCAAGGGCATGGCGTCTCGCGGATCCGGGGGTTCCATCCCTGAAGTGGGCGCAGTCAAACAAGCGCTCATGAACGCCGGCCTCCAAATGTCGAAGAAGACCTATACAGCCGAGCAGGGCCACTATTACGCGACTCGCGTATTCCAGGGAGGCAGAACCGATGGAACGGTTCTCGCCGGTCACGGATTCCTGGAGCAAGGCGCCGGCACGATAAAGGTTCCGGAAGGCACATCGGTGTCGTTCTACGTAGACCACGGCGATCAACTCGGAGGCCTGCACGGTGTGTCCGTGGAAGCCGGCGTCTACCCCGGCGAAGCACTTCAGATAGCCCGCGCCGGAGACGAGATTCCCAACTACACACTTGCAGCACCGGCAGGGTCGGGTGGAATGAGTTTCAGCGTCATGGAGAATTCGGTCACCGTCGCCGAACGGACAAAGCTTGACGAGCTGCTGAAGGCCGGTATGGGAGACGTACACTGGGCCGCCTGCCGTGAGATCTTCTGAAGGAGCCGGACGACAGATGCAGTACGACTACACCGAGGGAGCCTGGGTCGAGACCGACGTCAAGCTCCTCATCCGGAAGTCCGATCTGGACCCCGATCTCCTCGCGCGCGAGCTTCCGTTGACCCCCACCGCCGTAAGCCTTCCGACCGACGAATCCCGACGCCTCGGCCTCCCCGACGAAGGTGTCTGGTCGCTGGCCGTGCACAGAAGGCTGCCCGGCGGGATCGACGACCAACTCCGTGAACTGCTTCGTCAGATCACCCCTCATGCCCCGTCGATCTCCTCCCTGGCGGCGCGGGGATACGAGGTCTCGATCAATGTCTCGGGTTTCGTCGGCCGCGGCAGCACATTCAGCTTGACCCCTGATGCCATTTCGCAGGTGGCGGCGCTGAACATTCCCTTCGTCGTCTCCCCCAGCACCAGCGAACGATAGCGAGAGCCATGTCGACCTCGGCAAACTCCTGGTCCGGCCCCACGGCTACCCTGCTCATCACAGGAGCCGAACTGGTACCGGACGATGTCACGCGCCGGCTGGGGATTTATCCGACGACTTCTCGGGAATCCGGATCCCCTGCCTCATTCCGTTCCGGCGAAGGCCTCTGGGCTTTCCAGGTGACTGGCACCGAGGACCAAGGACCGGAGTACTCACTGGACGAGCTGGGGAATCAGATCTCCGGCGCTCTGGAGAGAATTCAGGGTCTTCGCGATTCCGGGCTGACGGTACAACTCGACCTCAGCGGTCTTGTGCGCCCCCGCACTCAGGTCGTCCTTTCGCCGACCTTGATGACCCGCGTGGCCACGCTGGGGCTGCCGCTCTCGTTCACGACCGACGCGGTGGTCTCCGAGGATTCGGAAGACCTGCTGGACTGGCTGCCCGCAGGCGACGGCTCCCACCGCGCCACCACCCCCTCGGAGAACGAACCCCAGGACGCCGCCAGGGAACCGGCCCCCGTCGGAATCTCCCTGTCGGTCCCCGAATCGTGGTGGGAGTTCGACGTCCGCCCCGAAGGCCGCGAGGCCACGATCCGCGCCCTCGTCGACGAGCGGGTCCGGGCGACGCCCGAACTGGAGCCCTACCGCGCCGACTTGACCGCCATGCTCCGCAAGATGGCCAAGGACGCGCAGGAGTCCGGTGCGATCTACATGGGGTGCATGGCGGAGAACTTCGACGGCATTCCGCTCACCGCGACCGTGACGGTCTCCGTGGTGGGGGCGAAGAACCAGCAGGGTGTGGCGCTGTCCACGGACCCCCGCGTCATCGCCGAGAGCCTTTCCACCGTCACGCCCCGCCGCGAGGGCGACGCATGGCGCAAGGTCACGACCGTCGACATTCCCGAAGTCGGCACGGCGGCGCGGACGTTCGGCGTCGAGGACGTGCCCGTCGAGCGGGGTGACAGCCGTACGCTGCGGATGGTGATGATGCAGACGTACATCCCTGTTCCCGGTGCCACTGACCAGGTAGTCCTGGTCTCCGGGGCAAGTCCCGTGCTGGACCTGGCCGAGGCCTTCCACGACATCTTCGACGCGGTGACGGGTACCTTCCGCTTCGTCTGACCCAACACGTATCCGGGGGATCTGAATCATGGGCAAAGGCAAGGACCTCTCGCTCCCGCTCGCCGAACTCGAGGGATACGGCAGCCGGCTGCGCTCGATCAACACTCGCCTGGACCACACCAAGAAGCTGTTCGCCCAGTACAAGGAGGACATCGGCGACGGCAGCGTCAATGACGCCCTCGAGGACTTCGAGTCCAACTGGGAGGACGGCCGCGAGGACATCACCCAGCAGCTCGGAGCGCTGGCCGAGATGTCCGACGCCGTCGTCCGCGAGTTCAAGAAGCTGGAGGACGAACTGGCCAAGGGCCTTGAGGGCAAGGTGCAGACCGAGGAGAAGGGCTCCAAGGGCAGCTGAGACGGGCGGGGTTCAGGAACGGCGTCCGCGCAGCGCCTTCCAGACGTCCTCGGCCGCGTATGTGACGACCAGCCTCCAGTAGTCCAGCTTGTCCACGACCGTGAGCCGCAGCCGCAGCCGCTTGAGCCACGGCGGCAGATCCCGGTACGGCACGAATGTCAGCGTGTCCCTGACGGCGTCCTCGGCGGTCCCTTGCAGACCCGCGGCCCGCAGCACGGCGTACAGCTCCGGCGTCAACGCCCCGTTGAGCCGCGCCGCCACAGCCACCGCCGTGAACGCGAACCACCGCTGATCGCGATCGGGCAACCGCGTCGCCCTGACGATCCGCGGCGACGCCTCCTCCAGCGAGCAGTTGAAGGCCAGCGCGATCACCGCCGTACCGAGCGGCCACTCACCGCGCTCGAACGCGGCGTCCACCTCGGCGGGGTCGTCGATGCCCGACACTCCGTCGCCGGTCTTCCAGTCGACCATCCCGTGAACCTAGCTCACACCCCGCCCAGCAAGGACGCCAACCCACGCTCCAGGGCCGGTTCCAGGGGCTCGCCGCCCGGTTCCATGACGGCGTACGAGCGGAGCAGGAACCGGTGCAGTGCCGTCGTCTCGAAGACGACCAGCGCGATGCCCTCCGGTGCGCGGAACTCCACGGCGGTGCGGGACGGGCCGTACGGCTGGACGTGGACGTTGCCGACTCCGGCCGGGCAGCCGAGGCCCTCTTCCAGCAGGCCGCGGGCGAAGGTCCAGGTGACCTCGTCGCCGTCGAGGGAGATCCAGGGCGGGAAGACGAAGTGGACGGCCAGCGGGTCGTCCGAGGCGTAGCGGAGGGTCACGGGGACCGCCAGCTCCTCGTCGTCCTCGGTGAGCAGACGCGCGCCGGTGGGCTGTTCCAGGGCGAAGTACATGGACGGGCTCCGATGTGGGGCTGGTTGGGCCGATACGTGTGTACGAGCGACTGGAGGGGTCTCTGATTACGCCGTTACGGGAGTGACGTGCGTCACTTTCCGCGATGGCTGAAACTTTGTTTGAAACTTTTGCCATCTAGGCTTACAAATCCTTCCCCGCCCTAGAGCAGGCCCCTGGAGCGTTTCGCCATGTCCGACGTTTCCACCGCCGTTTCCACCGCCGACTACGCCCGGATCTACGAGGAGCAGCAGCCGCGTCTCGTCGCGTACGCCCGCTCCCTGACCCGGAACGCCCACACCGCCGAAGACCTCGTCGCCGAGGCGCACTTCCGGGTGTGGCGGCGGCTGGCCGCGGGGCACGGGATCGACAACGTGCCGGCGTATCTGATGACGACCGTGCGGCATCTGGCGAGCGCCGCGGGGAGTGCCGTACGGGAGACCCCGCAGGATCCGCAGGCCGGCGAGCAGGCCGAGGCCGGGCGGCACGGGGACGATCCGGCCGAGCACGTGTCCTCCGTCGACATGGTGGTGCGGGTGCTGGGGCAGTTGCCCGAACGGTGGGTCAAGGCACTGTGGTTGGCCGAGGCGGAGGGGCAGCCGCTCGCGGCGATCGGGCCGCAGCTCGGGACCAAGGAGGGCGCCACCGCCGTACTGCTGCATCGGGCGCGGGAAGGGATGCGGCTGGCGTTTCTGCGGACGCAGACCGGTGCGCCCGACGATCCGGCGTGCCAGGTGCACTGGGCTCGTATGCCTGCCTATGTACGGGGTTCCGCCACCGCCCGGCAGTCCGAGCGGCTGCTCGGGCATGTGGACGCGTGCGACGACTGCCGGGCGCGGCTGGCGGCGCTGATGAGCGCCAACAACCGGCTGCCGGCGCTGGTCGGGCCCGCGCTGCTGGTGTTCGCGGTGGGCGGGACCGGCAAGTTCCTGCTGGGGTTCGCGGGTACGGCGACCGCCTTCGGCGGATCCGGTGGCGGGCTGCTGGACGGAATGCGGCACAGCTCGGTCGGGGGGTCCAAGGCCGCGGCCGCCGCGGGTGCCGTGGTGGTGGGTGCCGCCGCGGTGTTCCTCGCCCTCGGGCCCGTCGAGTCCGGCTCGATTCCGGCTCAGCGGGCGCCCGTTGCCGAGGCACCGGTGGCCCAGGTTCCGGTGGCGGAGGCGCCGGCGACGGGTGACGGGGTCGAGAGCGGCGGTACGGCGGAGGGGGCGGCCGACGTCCAGCGCGGTGTGCAGGTTCGGGCCGAGGGCGGGAGCGGGGGCGTAACCGGTGTGACGGAGGCGGAGGCGGAGGAGGGGCCGGTGGCCGCTACGCCGCCGCCCACCGAGACCGCGCCGCCGGAGGAGCCTGGTGGCAGCACGCCTGGAGGCGCGGATCCGGCACCGCCGACGACCGGAGGGGCGGGCGAGGACGACCCGGAGGCTCCGGCACCCCCTGCCGAGGACTCCCCCAAGACACCGGAGCCCCCCACCGAGGAACCTCCGAAGACGTCGGCACCGCCCACTGAGCAGCCCCCCACCACGCCGGCACCGCCCGTCGAAGAGCCCGTCCAAGAGCCCCCTCAGGCACCGGAAGCTCCCACCGAGGGCACCCCCGGACCCGAGACCCCGAGCGCACCGACACCCGACCCCGCTCCGGACCCGGAGCCCTCGACTCCCGCGGATCCCCCTCCCGTCGAGAACCCGAGCCCCACACCGGCCGACCCGGACCCCACACCGGCCACCCCACCCGTCCAGGACCCGAGCCCCACACCGGCCGACCCGGACCCCACACCGGCCACCCCACCCGTCCAGGACCCGAGCCCCACACCGGCCGACCCGGACCCCACACCGG
>NZ_JBSFUY010000029.1:0-52908 GCF_053592055.1 Streptomyces sp. NPDC002817 | reverse complement strand
CCGGCCGACCCGGACCCCACACCGGCCACCCCACCCGTCCAGGACCCGAGCCCCACACCGGCCGACCCGGACCCCACACCGGCCACCCCACCCGTCGAGAACCCGAGCCCCACACCGGCCGACCCACCCGTCCAGGACCCGAGCCCCACACCGGCCGACCCGGACCCGACCCCGGCCGCTCCGCCCGTCCAGGACCCGGACCCGACCACCCCCAGCCCCACCGACCCGCCGACCCCGACCGACCCGGCCCCCGCCCCCGTATCCCCCGGGGACGACTGCGCGGGCCCCACGCCGGGCGGCTGAGCGCTCTGCGGGAGGTGCGGTGATGGACCTGCGGGCCGGTGAGGGCTGCTCGCGGACTTCCCCGCGCCCATCACAGGGCGCGGTGCCTCACCGGACTTCGCCAAGACTGCGCGGACGCATCCCGCGTCACCCCGTGCGGTGCGACGACGGCGTCAGCCGACCTGGTTCTCCGCGACCGCCTGCCCGTGGACGACCACGTCGCCGTTGTAGAACATGCCGACGAACACCGGCGAGTACGTCAGCTGCACCTCGACCTCGACCTGGTCGACGTCCGCCGCCACACAGTGGGTGGCGGCGATGTCCGCGCCGGACATGTCCATCTCGCGGGCGAAGGCCTTGACGCGGGCGTCGCAGTTCTCGTAGTTGATCGGTGCTTCGCCGCCCTCGTTCTCGTAGAGGGCGTCGGTGTCGATGTCCTGGGCGGCGTAACGGGCCGCCTGTTCGGCGATGTCCGCCGCGCGCTCCCGTTTGGAGATGGAGAGGCCGCCGTCGATCACGAAGGCCGAGAGGGAGATGAAGACGAGGGCGAAGATGATGACCGCGCCGGCGCCGGAACCGCGGTCGTCGAGGTGGGCGCGGCGGGACCCCAGCCATGCGCGGACACCGGAAGGAACACTCAACTTCCTCATCCCGCCTTCCTCTTGAACGGGTCGAGCGGGGCCGTGAAGGAACCCGACATCGTGGTCTTGATGTCCAGGCCGACGATGGCCAGACCCTTCACCCGGCAGCTGACCTCGACCGTGAAGAGCTCGGCGTCCTCGAAGCCGGCGCTGGTCTTGTCCACCGTCACCGGGCCGACGCAGACGTCCGTCAGGTCGGCCTCGGCCGCCTTCCGTGCCTCCGCCATGGCGTTGCCGACGTCCCACTGGAGCGAGCCCGCGCGGGCGGCGTCGCGGGCCGCGCCGTCGATGGCGCCGCGCCCCTCCACCATCTGCCCGAAGGCGACCAGGACGAGGATGAAGAGGATCATCACCGGGGCCAGGATCACGACCTCGATGGCGGACAGGCCCCGGTCGTCATCCAGGCGGCGCTTGAAAGAGGACATCTAGTTGCCGTCCTCCGTCACGAACCGCTCCACCGGGCCGACCGACTGCGCGTGCACGGTGAGATCCAGGCCGGGGAAGACCGACGGGACCCGTGCCGTGATCTCCACACCCACCGTGTTCTGTTCCGGCTGGAGCATCGCCACGTCCGGTGACAGCACCAGGCTCGGGCCCAGTTGGCTGATGTAGTCGTCCACCACGTCCCGCGCCTTGCCCCGCCACGCACCCGGCTCGTCGTGCGCCGTGGCACGCGCCTTACGGGCGCCGGCCTGGGCGGCCGCCTGGGCCACGTGGTCGGCGAAGAAGTACAGCGCGAACTGCACGGTGGCGAAGATCATGAAGAACAGGACGGGGGTGAGCAGCACGAACTCGATCGCGGTCATGCCGGATTCGCCGCCCGTCGCGGCGGCTTCCCGTCGCCGGCGTACCCATGCCCGCATGCGCTGCACCAGACCCCCGTACCTTCTTCGATTCCGCTGCTTCAGCAGGTGCCGCTCTGGTTGGCGCCGTTGATGCAGTTCTCGACCTTCTCGGCGCCACCTTCCAGGGCACGGTTGATGATCGCGGCGACCACGCCGACGATCGCCACGACGACCGCGGAGATGATGACCCACTCGACGGCGGAGGCACCGCGGTCGAGTTCGCCGGAGCGGGCACGCTGCACGCGGCCCTGGAGGAAGGTGACGAGGAAGTCCACCGCCGGGATCCCCGTGCTGAAGTTCCGCTCGTTCATGGTCAGTTGTCCTTTCAGAGGCTTTCGAGGGTTGAGGCGGCGTCAGACTTGGAAGACCCGCATGGCGGCCGGGTAGATCAGGAACACCAGGAAGCCGGCACACAGCAGCAGCTGGGCGACGAGCATCGACTGTGACTTCTCGCCCGCGCTGCCCTCGATCTCGGCCATCTCGCGGTGTCGCATGGTCTCGGCGCGGGAGGCGAGCGACTCACGCACCTTCGCGCCGTCGTCCGCCACCAGGGCGAGGGAGGCCGAGAGGTCCTTCAGCTCCTCCACGCCCAGTTCCTCACCGAGCTGGCCCAGCGCCTGCCACTGGCTGATGCCGGTGATACGGGCGTCGGCGAGGGCGTTGCGGATGCGCTGGGTGGCCCAGCCGTCCGACACCTCGGCCGCCGCCATCAGGGCCTCCGGCAGACCACGGCCGCCGGCGAGGCTCATCGACACCAGGTCCAGATAGGCGCCGATCACCCGTCGCAGGTCGCGCCGCTTGTCGGCGGCGTCCCGGCGTACCTCCAGGTCGGGGAGGAAGAAGAAGACGGCCGCGAACAGCAGCGCCAGCCAGACCGGGATGATCGGGCTGTCGGCGATGGCCAGTGTCCACACGATCGCGAACATGAGCGGGCCGAAGAACAGCCCCGCCGTGGCCAGCAGCACCTTCGTCGCCAGGAACTTCTCCCAGCTGCGGTCCAGGACCGCGAGGTCCGCCCGCAGCGAGCGCTGCTCCCAGCCCTGTTGCAGATAGAACTCGGCGACGCGCTGGCCGACGTCGGCCCGCACCGAGCCGAGACGCCCCGAGTCGGAGGCGGTGCGCGCGGACTCGTACGCCGAGCCCCGGGCCCGCATCGCGTCGATCCGCGCGACCTGCGAGACCGCGCTCCGCTTCGACGGCATGAGGGCGCGGACCAGGACGTAGATGCCGAGGCCGATGATCGCGCCGACGGCGACCGGCATGGTGACGTCACTCATCGGCGTACCCCCTCTTCCTGCGACGGCTGGACCGGCTGCTGCTGGGACGGCGTGCGGGGACGGACGAACTGGACCGACGCGTCGTCCTTGATCAGGAAGCGTTCGGGTGTCTCGATCGTCGAAAGCTTGCGCAGCCACCAGAAGCCGAGGGCGAACAGGCCACAGACGATGGCGAGGACGACCTGGCCGATCGCCGTGCCGTACGGCTCCACGAACTCCCGGTTGAACACGGACAGTCCGAGGACGAAGGCGACCGACACCGCGACGACGATCTGCACCGAGCGCCGGGTGGAGGCCCGTTGCGCCATCACGCGATTGCGCATGTCGACCTCTTCGCGGGCCGACTTGGCGAGTGCGCCGAGCACCTGGCGCAGACCGGGGCCGCGGAGGCGGGCGTTGAGGATGAGCGCCGCGACGATGATGTCGGCGGAGGCGTCGTCGATCTCGTCGGCGAGGTGCTGGAGCGCGTCGGGCAGCGGCGTGCGGGCACGCAGCCGGTCGACGAGCGAGTCCAGGTGCGGGCGCAGCACGGGCGCCGAGGCCCGCGCGGACGCCGGGATGGCCTGCTCCAGGCCGACCGCACCGGCGATGGTGTCGCGCAGCGACTCCGTCCAGCCGGCCAGCGCCTCCACGCGCTTCATCGCGGCGCGCTCCTCACCGGCACCGCCGAACAGCCGGTCCCAGAAGAAGACGAGCACACCGGCCGCGATACCGGCCACCGCCCACTGCGTGAGCAGCAGGACGACGATGCCGACGATGGCGGCGAGCGAACCGCGCTGCCCGGCGAACCGGATCAGCTCGCTCGCCCGCTCGGCCGCCTTCTGCTTCTCGTGGTCCGGCTTGGCCGGAAGCCCTCGTACGGCGATGGCGAACAGCGCGATGCCACCGCCGACGGCGACACCGGACGCGATCGAGAACAGGACCTCGGTGGAGAACAGCCCGCCCATGGAACCGAGCGAGTCGAGTGCGGCAAAAGTCTGGGTCTGAGTCGTCATGGTCACCCCCACGCTCCGGTGGGCCGGTAGCCCTGTGCGATCAGGTCTTCCACGCACGCGATGGGCGCGTGCGGCACGATCCGGCCGTCGTGCGCCTCGGCGAACACCTCGCTGGACAGCACCCGGCCGTCCACGCCGTTGACCTCGCGGATGGAGGTGACCGAACGCTGGAGCCGGCCGCCCGTCTGGAAGTTGTTGCGCCGCTGGATGAAGACGACGAAGTTCACGGCGCCCGCGATCAGCATCTGGCTGGCCTCGATGGGCAGCCGCTCGGAGGCCTGCAACGCGTACGTGGAAATACGGTTGAAGACCTCGCTGGAGCTGTTGGCGTGGATCGTGGACAGCGAGCCGTCGTTGCCCTGCGACATCGCGTTGAGCATGGTCACGATCTCGTCGCCGAGGACCTCACCGACGATGACGCGGGAGGGGTTCATACGCAGCGAACGGCGGACGAGTTCCGCCATCGGGATCATGCCCTGGCCCTCGGAGTTGGGCAGGCGTTCCTCGAAGGCGACGACGTTGGGGTGGAGGTCGGCGAAGGTGTCGAGCCCGAGCTCCAGGGCGCGTTCGACGGTGATCAGACGCTCGTGCGGCGGGATCTCATTGGCGAGGGCCCTCAGCAGGGTGGTCTTTCCGGCGTTGGTCGCGCCCGCGATCATGATGTTCTTGCGGGCCCGGACCGCGCAGGCGAGGAAGTGCGCGACCTCCGGGCTCAGCGTGCCGTTGCCGACGAGGTCGGAGATGAAGACCTTGCCCATACGGGCGCGACGGATGGAGAGCGCCGGGCGCCGGGTGACGTCCATGACGGCCGACAGACGCGAGCCGTCCGGGAGCCGGAGGTCGAGCTGGGGGTTGGCGGAGTCGAAGGGTCGGGACGACAGACCCGAGTACGCGCCGAGCACCTGGATGAGCTCGATGAGCTCCTCGTCGGACTCGGCGACGGGGTCGCCCGTGACCTCACTGCCGTCGGAGTAGCCGACGAAGACCTGGTCGTAGCCGTTGATGTCGATGTTCTCGACGTCCGGGTTGTCGAGCAGCGGCTGGAGCCGTCCGACGCCGAAGAGCGCGGCGTGCACCGCGGCGGCGTACTGCTCCTCGGTCTCCGCGTCGAGAGGGGTCCGCCCGGCGTTGATCTCGGTGCGGGCGTGGTCCTCCAGGATCTGGGCTATGACCGCGCGGGCGTAGTGCCGCTCGTCCTCGGGGGACATCGGGGTGACGCCGGACACCTGGTCCTGGCGGCGCTGCTCCGAGATCCGGTCGCCGGCGTCCTGCCGGAACCGCTTGACCAGTTGATGGTCGACAGCGGTCATCGGCCGGCTCCGGCATGGCCGTTCATGTCGCCGTGCATCTGACCGTGCTGGGCCTGGGTGGGTACGGTCCAGGCGGCGCCGTACTGCTGGTAGAGGTCCGCGGTGACCTTGCGGGCCGAGCGGATGAGCAGCGACTTGTCGAGCCGCCCGCGCTTGCGGCCGGCCAACTGGTCGGCGCCGGCGGGGTCGTCGGCGATGGTGCCGACGACACGGGCGCCGGTCTGGGCGTGCACGAGCATGTCGTTGACCTGACCCGCGATCTTCGCCGCGCTGTTGGTGTCGGCGATCAGCACGACCCCGATCATCGGCGTGCCCAGGCTCGCGGCACCGCGCGCGCCGCCGTGCAGCTTGTTGCCGAGGGCGGCGGCACGGTCGCGCACGCGGGCGATGGCCTCCGGCTCGGTACGGCTGATCAGCAGCACGAGGGCGGCGTGCGGGAACAGGTCCACGGCGGGGGTGTCCCCGGCGATCCGGCCGCAGTCGGCGATGACGTCGGCGGCTGCGTGCGGGGACTCGGCGAGCGAGGCGAAGGAGTGCCCGAGGGTCGGCCACAGTCCGGCGAGACCGGCGGCCTGCTCGGCGTTCCCGAGTCCGACGAGCACCTCGAGCCCGCCGCTCAACGGCTGCACGTGGTCCCAGAGTTGGTCGGGGACCAGTCCGCGGCGCGCGGTGGCGGCGATGGACAGCATGCCGGTGTTCGGGTTGAGCGGCCCGCCGTGCGCGGCGGCACTGCGGTAGACGAGGTCGCCGCCCGCCGGGTCGGTCTCGGCGAGCAGCACCCGTCGCGGCCAGACCGCCGCGAGGGCGACGGCCGCGGTGGTGACGCCGGGGGAACCCTTGTCGGCGGCGAGAGCGATGAGCGCCATGGGTCGGGAGCCGCCTTCTAGTTGCTGCTGGGGACGAGGACGAGGACGACTTCGTTGTTGGCGGCGGCCTGGGCGAGGGCGGCGGCTTCGTCGGAGCCGACGGCCAGGGTGTAGGCCGAGTTGGTGCTGCCGACGAGGTCATCGTCACTCTTGGCACCCGGTGTGGCGGTCACGACCGCCTTGCCGACGAGCAGGGAGTTGTCGCTGCCGGACGTCGCGGCGGAGCTGTTGCCGGTGGCGGAGCCGCCTTCGGTGACGCGGTAGGCGGCGACGGTGTCCCCGACCTTGATGCCGGTCGGGAACTGACCCGCCTTGAGGGAGAGACCGACGAGGGTCTTGCCGTCGGAGGCGGCGACCTTGTCACCGAACATCTCCCCGACGGCGACGGCGCCCGCCGGGATGGTGCTGACGGCCTTCAGCTTCTTCAGGTCGTCCAGCAGTGACCACTTGATGTAGTGGATGCTGCTGTCCTCGGCGACCATGACGGAGGTCACGTTGCTGTTGGTGACCGATCCGCCCGCCGGGATCTCCTCCGTGACCTTGACGACCTCGATCCGGTCCCCGGCCTGGAGCACGAGCATCGTCGCCCCCAGCGCTCCGACCAGAATCAGCAGCACCGCCAGCGCCGCCAGCGCCGGTTTGCGCTCGCGAGGCGGCGTGGGAAGCCGGTCACCGACCGACGGCTGAGCAGGAGCGGCGGAACGACCCTGACCCGCCCCCGTACGCTCTTGGATCTTCACGCAACCGCTCCCCGTACACCCAAGAAAATTGTCTGCCAAATTCTCTGCAAATTAGGACACTTCACCCGCCGCTGCTCGATCTGCGCGGATAGCCATGCTGGGGTGAGTGTCAAGCCATGGCACCGTATCAGCCGCACATAAGCCCCTCAAGGCGCGTCCGGAGTCATGCGCCTCACCCTGCTCCTCGTTATTCATCTGCAACTTCTGGCGCGTGTTGCCCAGTTGTGCGGGAGCCGGAGCAGGGCCCGTGAGCTGTGCGGGAGCGAATCAATGACAGGCATCTCATCCTGCACGCGGGAGGGCTTTCGTCACGGTCCGCCCATGAGGCCTGCACGATTCGCTCACGAGGGCCGGAAACCGCCGTGCCATGATCCTTGCTCGATTCACGGACACGGGGCGGGATGACGGCGATGGCGAGCACGGAAGCGGTCCTTCTTCCGATCGGAGGGGCGGCGCTGGCGTCGGACGCCCGGGTGGCGGAGGCGGTGCGCGCGATCGGGGCGCGGACCGGCGTGGACTACACGGACGACCGGGCGGTGACGGCGTTGCTCGCGGAGCGGCGCCGGGCGGCGACGGCGGAGCAGCACAGGCCGCTGGCGTGGGCGGGCGGTATCGCCCTGCTGGCGTGCGTGGTGTGGCCGTTCGTGGCGGTGTCGGTGCCCTCGCTCGGTCCGAAGACCGCACTGGCGGCAGGCCCTCTCCTGATCCTGGCCGTGGCCGCGCTCACCCGCGTCCGCTCGAACTGGAAGCGTGAACTGCTGCACCCCGCGCTCGCCGGTTACCGCGAGGTCCTGGGCGTGGCCCGGGCGCACGGGATGCCGGCGGCGCATGTGCCGGCGTGGCTGGAGGGGAAGGCGGAGGGCGGGAGCGGGAAGGGGGCGACGCCGATTCCGTCGTACCCGGAGGCCGCTGTCACTGTTACGCGGGGTGCCACCGGAGGCGCGGTGCCTCCGAAGCCGGCCGCGGTCACCGAGTACGAACGCCTCGCGTCCTCCGGCGGCTGGCACGACGAGGCGGGCTGGCTGCTGCTCTTCGCGGGCGGGGGTGGCGCGGCCTGGGCCTGGTCGCAGACCGAGCCGATCGGTTACGCCGCCCTCGTGCTGATTCCCGTGGCGATCGGCGTCTGGCTGGCGGGCAGCAACCACGGCAGCGAGGAGACACGGCTGCGCGGGGAGGCGGTGGAGTACGTCCGGACGGTCACCGCGGCGCAGGCGGCCGGGGCGCAGGTGCCCGAACTGTCACCGGTCCTCCAGAAGTTGCTGCACGGCCAGCACGACTAGCACGACAGCTCGTCCCTCCACCTCACCGAAGACCAAGCACCCACCACCGAGGAGCCCCCACCATGAAGCGAGCCGCACTCGCCCTGCCCCTGCTGTCCGTGCTGTCCCTCACCACGCTCACGGCGTGCGGCGGAGGTGACGGCGACGGCGGCTCGGACGCGAAGACGACCGCCCAGCCGACGGCGACGGCCTCGCAGGCGAAGCCCGCCGTGGACCCGGTGAAGGAGCTGACGAAGCTGTTCGTCACGAAGGCGGAGGCTCCCGAGTACACCGTCGACGAACCCGCCAAGGGCGATGCCATGGCCGAGACCCAGGAGGACATGAGCGTCGACAAGGCGGCCTGCGCACCGCTGGCGTACGCGACCAACTACCTTCCCCTGGGCGACCCGGAGGCCTCGATCGTCCACATCGCCAACGACGGAACCTTGGCGTACAACTACATCACCCTCGCCACCTACGCCGAGGGCAAGGCCGAGACCGCGATGAAGGGTCTCGCCGAGGCGGTCTCCTCCTGTACGGCGGGCTACACCGCCAAGTCCGACAAGGCCAGCACCCCCTACACCTCGGTGAAGAAGGAGACCCCCTTCTCGGACGCGGCCGCCGACGAGTCGATCGCCACCGCCTCCACCGTCAGCTACAAGGGCACGCAGACCATGCGCACCCAGACCTTCCGCTTCGGCGACACGATCGTCAACTACTTCTCGATCGACAGCAGCGGCTTCATGCAGGGCCGGTCCAGCTCGGCCAAGGTGCCCACCGACCTGGTCAAGGCCCAGAACGCCAAGCTCCACTGACCCCACTTCACCCCACCGGGTGATCCACCGGCATTTCAGCGCGATTCCGCTGCTTAAGATCACGGACACGAACCCGAGCACGCCCGCCGAACCCGAGCCCTGCACCGGGGTCTTGCGAGGAGTCCCGATGACAGCAACGTCCCACGCCACCCACCGCTGGCAGCCCGCCCCCGGCGAACACGAACTCGCCCGCGTCCCCGTCTCCTTCGCCACCGGCGCCGTCGGCCGGGTGGTGGGGCGACGCTGGTTCCGCGACGCCGAACGCCGGGACATACAGGCGGAGTTGCCCGGCTGGCCGGCAGGACCGACGTACCGGCTCCGCTCAAGGGTGGGCATCGCGCTCGGCACCACGCTCAAGGTCGTGTCCGCACTCGCGCTCATCGCCCTCGCCGCGGTGCTCGGCGGCACCGGAGTCGGCCCCAGCGCCTCCGAACCCCTCGGCAAACCGGACGAACCCGAGAACGAGACGCAGGACTTCCCCGTCCTGTGGGCCGCCCCCGATACCGTCGCCCGATCCCTCCCCTGGCAGCTCGACCCCGCCCGCCGCCCGGACACCGACGTCACCCACGCCGTACTGACCGACCGCCGCCTCCTCGTCCTGGGCGCCCTCGACGACCCGAGGGATCCTTGGGAAGAGGTGCTCTGGGAAACCGAGTTGAGCGACATCGCCACCGTGGAGCGAAGGAGGTTCAGTACAGCGCAGCGCGACTTCAGGATCGTCTTCACCGACGGCTCCTGGTGCCGGCTCACCTCCCTCGACGGCGAACGACTGCTCAGCCACCTCGCACCGCTGCGGGACACCGTTTCGCACTAGCGAAGTCCCCCAGTAGAGTGCCGCGCGTGACAGCAGGCGGGGAACGGGGACGCACGGCAATGAGGGCGGCAGCGAAGGCGAACGGCGCGATCAGAGCTCGGCTCCTCACCCTCCTCGCCCTGCTCATCACGGCGTTCGCAACCGCCACCCCCACCGCTCAGTCCGCCGCTCCCGCCGCCCAGTCCGCCACCTCCACGGACACCCAGGCCGCCTACCTCGCAGCCCGACTCCGCACCGACCCGGTCTACGTCACCGACCAACTCCCCCGCGAGATACCGCAGTCCACCGCCCCCGACTTCGCGAGACTCGCCCAGCGCACCGGCGTACCGACCTACGTCCTCGTCCTCCCCGCCCAGGCCACCACCGGCGTGGACCTGCTCGACGCGGTCCACGACCACCTCGGCAAGGACGGCCTGTACGTACTGATCGACGAGTCGACGGTCACGGAGGCCAAGGCGTACGGGGTACAGGCCCCGGCGGAGGACGCGGCGACCGTCACCTTCTACGAACTCCCCTACGACGCGGGCCCGTTGCGCAGTTTCGAACGGTTCGCCGACGCCATCGCACAGGGCACCGAGAAGGCCGCGGCCCGCGCGGAGGCGGCACGCGAGAAGTACAACGCGGGCGACGAACCGGCCGACCTTTACATCGGCCCGTCCGACCGCGAGAACCAGTCGACCCTCACGGGGGCGGCGATCACGGGCGTACCCCTGCTGATGCTGCTGCTGGTTCCCTACGTACGGCGATGGTGGCGCCGCCGCCCCGGAGCGGCCCCCCGCAAGCAGGCGAAGGGCCGGTCGAAGGCCTCCGGAGGCTGGATCCTCGCCGCACTCGCCCTGGCCACCGCCGTGGCGATCACCCTCACCGCCCCCCTCGTCTTCGACCAGACCACGTCGAGCGCCTCACCCCCGCCCAGGGCGATCGACCTCAACGCCCGCCTCGACCGCGTCGCGAAGGGCCTGGCCGAGGACCCGGTGTACGCGGACCCGGAGAGCCCCCGGGTACTGGACACGGCCCAGCTGGCCCAACTGCACAGCCGTATCGAGAGGTTCAGTTCCTCCAAGGGCGGCGGCCCGGTCTTCGTCGCACTCGTCCCGCAGATCTACGAGGACGAGTCCCAGGGCGACGAGGAGGCGTTCGCGGCGGCGGTCCGCGACAAGCTCGACGGCAAGGACGGCGTCTACATCGTCGCCGACCCGCTGGACGGCTACATCGACGTCTTCAACTACGGCCTGGGCCTGGACACTTACAGCACGTTCTTCGATCTCCCGGAGTCCATCTCGTACGGGGACTCGAAGTCGGACGAGGCCGACGACCACCTCCTGGGCGAACGTCTCGACGACCTGATGGTCATCCTCGACAAGACCGCCCGCACGGACGAGCCGACCACCCCCGGCGACCCGTACCCGGTCACGGACCCGGTCACCGAGGACGAGCTGCGCCCGCTCTACTACGGCGATTTCTGGTCGGGCCTGTTCCTGGGTGTCCTCGCCGCGCTCCTGTTCTTCGGCCTCGCGGCGGCAGTCCTGGGCATCGTCCGCAGGCTGCTGCGGCGCCGCAATCCGGAACCGCTCCCGACCTCGACGCTGCCGCAAGTCTCCCCGGCGGCACCGTCGTTGTCGTATCTGCGCGACACGGCGACGACCGAGATCCGCGCCATGACCACCGCCTTCGGCACCGGCGAGACCGCGGACGCCCGCGCACGCAACCGCTACGACGCGACGATGCTGCTCACAGCCGAAGACGACGAAGGCATCGACGCCCTCGGCCCCGCCGCCCTCGTCGCGCTCATCGTCCTCGCCCGAGCCACCCGCGCCGCCCTCGCCGGCGACGACACCACCCGCTGCTGCGGCGTGAACCCCCTGCACGGCCCGGCGAAGTCCAGCCGCCACGTACGGGTGTCGACCGAGAACAACCGCCGCAAGATGCTCCCGCTCTGCGACCGCTGCCTCAACGACACGGCTCCGAACGACTATCCCTCCCTGCTGCTGACACTGCCGGGCCCGGACGACGAGTCGGAACGCACCCTGTACTACGAGGACGACCTGCTCTCCGCCGTCCCCGAAGGCTTCACCAAGCTCGGCCGCAAGGTGCGGGAGACGGCACAGGTCCACTGACGTGAGACGTACCGCCCTCCCGGCGCGCTGCGAGACGTACCGCGCTGCCGGCGGCAAGGGTGACGAGCGGGCACTTCACTCGCGACTTCACTCGCACCAGCGGCTGCCCTCCCGATCCGCGGTGATCTCGACCTGAAGGGTCCCCTCGTCAGGCCCCCAGACCATCAGATACCCGGTCGTATCGCCGACCGATTTCGCGAAGCAGTCCCCGGCCACGGCCCGCCAGCCCTGCGCGGACGCCCTGTCCCGGTAGTGCTGGAGCGCTCTCTGCGGGGACCCCTCGTACGCGTAGGACCTCCCGGCGACCACGAACCGGTCGTCGTCGTCGCACTCCTGATACGACTCCCCGCCCCTGCTCCCGTCCGGCGGCACCTCCAGCACGGACTCCCCCGCCAGCACCTCCCCGAGCCGCTCCTCCGCTTCCCCGCACCCGTACGCGAACAGCAGGTCCCCCGCCTCAGACCTCACCACGACGTACCCGGCCGCACCCAGCAGCCCGCCCGCGGCCACCAGCACGGCCAGCGTTTTCCCCACCCTGTGCATACGCATGGCGGGGGACGTTAGCGCACATCCGCCCACGACCTGCTAGCGCTGCCGCGCCGCACGGCTCTTCCCCTTGCCCTGCTTACGCAGCTTGCGCCGACGCTCCCGCCGCTCCGCCTCCCCGGCCTCGACCACGGCCCGACGCCGACGGTGGCAGAGCAGGCCGAGGAGGCCCGCGGTGACGGCGTAGGCGAGGAAGGCGGTGCCGGTCCCCGGGAGGTACTCGCATGTGTAGGAGCGGCAGTTCCTGCCGGGCAGCCCGCTGAACAGCAACAGGACCGGCCCGAGCGCCGCGGCCCAGCAGACGGCACTCCCGACGGCCCGGGCGACCCGCAACGACCGCCCCTCGCTGGCCTTGTTCGCGGCCCCGACCCCGAAGACCAGGGCCCCGCCGATCCAGCCGAGCACGCTCACGATCCCCAACGCGCCCCCGGCCACCCACGCCCCACCGGGAAGGTCCACCAGCACCGGAATCGCCTCACGTGCGAGCCGCCGCCCGACTCCGAAGACAAGCAGGAGTACGGCCAGGAGGGCAGCCAGGAAGAGGACACCCCCGGCGATCCCGAACCCGTCCTTCACCCGAAACCGACTACCGGCCATCTCAGCCCCGCACTCCCGATCGCAACGACTCCGCCGCACCCACCTGTTCCCAGGATTTAACCTCCGCCCTCTTGGCGCCCCCACTTCTACGCGCGTAACTTGAGCCGACTCCCCACGATCCCCCACGCCCCCGCCACAAGTACCGCCGACCGAAGGCGCGTTGCCGCACCCGCCGTCCGACGTCCGATCCGAGGAGACCGCCAGCGTGTCCAGCCCCGATGGAAGACCCCAGGAAAGCAGCTCTCGTGGGGGAAGCAGCCCGCACGCGGAGAGAGGCCCCCGGGCCCGCCGCGCCGCCTACCCGCTGATAGCCGTGGGCGCGGTGGGCGCGCTCGCCCTGACCGCCCTCCCCGCCTGGACCGCCGTCGCCGCCCCGTCGGCCACCGCGGTGATCTCCGAGGTGTACGGCGGCGGAGGCAACTCGGGAGCCACCCTGACCCGGGACTTCGTCGAGCTCGCCAACGCGGGCTCCGAGGTCTTCGACCTGTCGGCCTACAGCGTGCAGTACCTGCCGGGCACCGCCTCCGCGAGCTCGCTGTGGCAGGTGACCTCCCTGAGCGGTTCGCTCGCCGCCGGTGGCCACTACCTGGTCGGCGAGGGCACCGGCAGCGGCGGTACGACGGCCCTGCCGGCCCCCGACGCCTCCGGCTCCATCGCGATGAGCGCCACCACCGGCACCATCGCCCTCGTCTCCGGCACCACCGCGCTGACCTGCAAGACCCCCGCGGACTGCACGGCCGACAGCCGGGTCCTCGACATCGTGGGCTACGGCACCGCGGTCGTCCGCGAGGGCAGCGGCCCCGCGACCGGCGCCTCCAACACCGCCTCGGTCGCCCGCGCCGACTCCCTGGCCGACACGGACGACAACGCGACCGACCTGACCGCGGGGACGCCGACGCCGGTCAACTCGGCGGGCCAGACCCCGGATTCGGGCGGCGGCGAAGGCGGCGGCGGTACGACGGACCCGGGCACCGTCCGCGTCCACGACATCCAGGGCACCACCCGCCTCTCGCCGTACGCCGGCAAGGCGGTCACCCGCGTCCCCGGCATCGTGACCGGCGTCCGCACGAGCGGCTCGAAGGGCTACTGGATCCAGGACCCGGAGGCGGACACCGACGCCCGTACCAGCGAGGGCGTCTTCGTCTACACGGGTTCGACCACCCCCACGGTGGCGATCGGCGACTCGGTCCTGGTCACCGGCCGGGTCACCGAGTACCACCCGAGCAGCACCAGCCAGTCGGTCACGGAGATCACGGGCCCGACGGCGACGGTCGTCTCGGCCGGCAACGCCCTCCCGGAGCCGGTGAAGCTGGACGAGACCACGGTCCCCGACGCGTACACCCCCGACGCCGCAGGCGGCAGCATCGAGTCGCTCCCCCTCGAACCCACCACCTACGCCCTGGACTTCTACGAGTCCCTTGAAGGCATGCGTACGACGTTCACGGACGCGCGCGTGGTCGGCGCGACGGACGCGTACGACGAGCTGTGGGTGACGGTGAAGCCCGACGAGCACCCGACGAAGCGCGGCGGCACGCTCTACTCCTCCTACGACGAGCCCAACACGGGCCGGGTGAAGGTGGCGTCGCTGGACACGACGGGTCCCGTGGCGAACGTGGGTGCCAAGCTCTCCGGCACGACGACCGGCCCGCTCGACTACTCGACGTACGGCGGCTACATCCTCCAGGCCACACAGCTCGGCACGCTGGCCGACAACGGCCTCAAGCAGGAGGTGACCCGCCGCCAGAAGGGCGACGAGCTGGCGGTGGCGACGTACAACGTGGAGAACCTGGACGCCCTGGACGACCAGGAGAAGTTCGACCGCCTGGCGACGGGCGTCGCAGTCAACCTCAACTCCCCTGACATCGTGGCCCTGGAGGAGATCCAGGACGACAACGGTGCGACGAACGACGGCACGTTGACGTCCGAGGCGACGCTGACGAAGTTCACCACCGCGATCCGCGCGGCCGGCGGCCCCCGCTACTCGTGGCGTTACATCGCCCCCGAGAACAACCAGGACGGCGGCGAGCCCGGCGGCAACATCCGCCAGGTGTTCCTCTTCAACCCCAAGCGGGTCTCCTTCACGGACCGCGCGGGCGGCGACGCCACGACGGCGACGAGCGTGGTGAAGACGAGGAAGGGCGCGCACCTGACGTACTCCCCGGGCCGTATCAACCCGACGAGCGACGCGTGGGACAGCAGCCGCAAGCCGCTGGTGGGCGAGTTCGTCTTCCACGGCGAACCGGTCTTCGTCATCGCCAACCACTTCACCTCCAAGGGCGGCGACCAGCCCCTCCACGGCCGCTACCAGCAGCCCGCCCGCAGCTCCGAAACGCAGCGCGCGGCACAGGCGGCGGAGGTGAACACCTTCGTCAAGTCCCTGCTGGCGGCCGACAAGGACGCCAAGGCGGTGGTCCTGGGCGACCTGAACGACTTCGAGTTCTCCCGGACGGTGACGACGCTGACGTCCGGGGGCGTCCTTCGTCCCCTGATCACGACCCTCCCGCCCGCGGAGCGCTACACCTACGTCTACGACGGCAACTCCCAGACCCTGGACCACACGCTGACGACCCCCGCGATCACCCACTTCGACTACGACGTGGTCCACATCAACGCGGAGTTCGCGGACCAGGCGAGCGATCATGATCCGCAGATCGTGCGCATCGATGTGAGCCGGTGCCGGGGCCACTGACCGGCCTGATGTGACCGACTGAGGGTCCGGGCCACCGCCCCGTTCCTGGATGGGCTGATGTCCGTTCGGGGGCGGGGCGGTTGGCGTGGGCCGCATCTTTGCTCGCCCTTGAGGCAGGCCATACCTCCCGATGAACCGTCCTCACTACGGTCGTTGGGTTGGCATGTGCACACAGTGAAGTACGGGGGTCGGTTCGCGTGTCGGACCTGAAGAAGGAAGCAACGTCACTGCACAAGGCGGCCACGGGGCTGCGGGCACTGGGGCATCACACGGCGAAGCCGTTGCAGGAGTTCAAGGCCGAGTCGCACGACCTGTCGGCGCTGGGCGCGCTCGGCTCCCTGCTGAGCGCGACGGAGGAGATACGCGAGGGCATGACCACCCTGGCCAAGCTCACCCGGGGCCTGGAGGAGGAGTGGGAGACCGAGGCCAAGTTCGTGGGCGACGTCTCCGACGCCTTCACGCTGCTGGACATCCTGCTGGCGGCCGCGGCCCGCGCCGAGAAGGACTGAGCCGGGCGTGGTCGACCTCAACCCCCTGCACTACGTCAACAAGTTCAACCACATGTTCGGCGACAACCTCGCCAGCGGCCTGGAGTTCCTCGGCATCACCGACCCTGCCGTCGACCCGGACGGCATACGCGAGATCGCCAAGAAGTGGCGGCATCTGGCGACCGGCCTGGACGACGCGGCAGAAGCGGCCCGCAAGGCACTCGCGGACGTGGAGTGGGAGGGCGAGGCCGCCAAGGCGTTCCAGAAACGCTCCAAGGCAGCCCGCAAGCAGGCCACCGACATGGCGGACGCGCTGCGCGACGGCGCCAAGGCGCTGGACGACTTCGCCGACACGGCACACGAGTTGCTCACCGAGATGGGCGTGCTGGTCGCGGAGATAGCCGAGTTCGAGATCGCGGGCCTGGCCCTGTCCGTCCTCACCGGCGGCGCCTCCGCGGTCGCCTCCTCCCTCATGGCCGGCTCCCGGGCGGTCAAGGTGGTCGCGCTGATCACCCGGATCGAGAAGGAGGGCACCGCGCTCGCCTCCGTGATCCGCGGGCTGATGGAGGTCATCCGGGCGGTGGAGCGGGCGTTGAAGGCGCTCAGGGAGATTCGCGGGGTTGCGGCGGCGGGGCGGATGGCCAAGGAGGGCATGAAGTTCTCCGCGTTCGACACGCTGCTCAAGGACCCAGCCGCGTTCAAGGACCCGGAGAAGCTGGCGGGCATCCTTACCGAGGGTGCTCTGATGGGCATCGGCTTCGGTGCGCTCGGCAAGGCCCTGGGCAAGGGCCTGAAGGCACTCAAGCCCGCGGACCTGGCCAAGCTCAGCAAGGGCCTGAAGCTGGACTGCGCCGCCTTTGAACGGCTGAAGCTGAACCCGGGCTTCAACAAGCTGCCTGCCTCGGTCCGCAACATGGTCAAGAAGTTCGTGGCGGATCCGATCGACGTGGCCACCGGGGACATGGCCCTGCTCCGCACCGACGTCCAACTCCCCGGCGTCCTGCCGCTGGTGCTGGAGCGCACCCATATTTCCTCGTATCGCTGGGGCGGCTGGTTCGGCCCCTCCTGGGCCTCCACTCTCGACCAGCGTGTCCAGGCCGACGATGACGGCTTCGTCTACGCGGCTGCTGATGGTGCGCGCCTGTGCTTTCCCGTTCCTGATCCGGAGACCAACGAACCGGTTCGCCCGGAGACAGCCGGCTCCCGCCTCACCCTGTCCTGGGACCGCGACACCGACGGCGCGATACGCATCACCGACCCCGAAACGGGTCTGATCCTCGTCTTCCACAGCCCGGTCGCCGCAGCCGACGACACAGCAGTGGACCTACCCCTGCAGCGCATCCAGGACCGTAACGGCAACCGCATCACCGTCGTCTACACCGAGGGCGACATCCCTGCCGCCGTGGAGCACTCCGGCGGCTACAAGATCGTTGTGGACCGCCACCCCTCCCTCTCGCGCATCACAGGTCTGCGACTCCTCGACCCGGACGCACCGCAAGGACCCGGCAGCACTCTGCTCACCTTCGGTTACGACGAGGCAGGCCACCTTACGGAGGAAACCAACTCCTCCGGCCTGCCGCTGCGCTACACGTATGACACCGACGGGCGCGTCACCTCCTGGACCGACCGCAACAACACGACATACCGGTACACCTACGACGATCAGGGCCGAGTGGTGGCCACCGACGGCACCGGTGACGCCCTGGCCGCCACCTTCGCCTACGACGATGCGGCCCGTACGACCCGCGTCACCGACTCCCTGGGCCACACCCGGGTCTACGAACACAATGAGGCCCTGCGCCTCATCCGCGAGACCGACCCGCTCGGCAACGTCACACAGCAGGAATGGGACGAGGACCTGCAACTCGTCTCCGTGACGGACCCCTTGGGGAAGGTGACGTGTCACAGGTACGACGCGCAGGGCCACGTGACGCACGTCGTCCGTCCGGATGGCCGCGAACTCCACATCGAATACAACGAGTTGGGCTTGCCCACACTGATGGTGGACGCAGCCGGCTCGCGATGGGCCCAGGAATACGACGCGTCCGGCAATACAGTGTCTGTCACCGACCCCGCAGGCAGCACTACGCGCTTCGCCTACGCCAGAGGCGGCAGCCTCAAGCGCGTCAGCGACGCCCAGGGCAACGCCACTCTGATCCACAGCGACACGGCGGGCCTCCCCGTCGAGGTGACGGATGCACTGGGTGCGACGAGGACCTGCGAGCGCGACGCGTTCGGGCGCCCCATCGCCTTGGCAGACCCTCTGGGAGCACAGACCCGACTGGAGTGGACGGTGGAGGGCAAGCCGGTCCGCCGGATCGCCCCCGACGGGTCGGAGGAGACCTGGCTCTACGACGCCGAGGGCAACTGCATCCACCACACGGATGCGAACGGCGGCGTCTCACGCTTCGAGTACACGTACTTCGACCTCATGTCGGCACGTACCGGTCCAGACGGCGTGCGTTACGAGTTCTCCTACGACACCGAACTCCACCTCCTGCAGGTCCGCAATCCACAGCACCTGACATGGGACTACTCCTACGACTCGGCGGGACGTCTGAGCTCGGAGACCGATTTCGACGGCCGAACGCTCGCATACACGCACGACGAGGTGGGCCGCCTGACATCTCGCACCAACGCGATCGGCCAGGCGGTGGCGTTCGAGCGCAACGCCCTGGGGCAAGTCGTACGCAAGGACGCGGCGGGTCAGGTGACGACGTACGCATACGACACGATGGGCCGGCTTGCCCAAGCGGCAGGTCCAGAGGGCACCACCCTGACGATGCTGCGGGATCGCCACGGCCGACTGTTGTCGGAGACGGTCGACGGGCGCGCACTGGCCTATGAGTACGACGAGTTGGGGCGCCCGACCAGCCGTACGACACCGGCCCGGGCGACGACGAGTTGGTCGTACGACACTGCTGGACGCCGCACGAGGATGGTCGCTTCTGGGCGTGCCATCGATTTCACCTACGACTCGGCAGGCCGTGAACTCGTGCGGCGAGTCGGCGAGATGCTCACGTTGGAGCACACCTTCGACGACCTCGGCCGCAGGACGGTCCAGTCGGTCACGGCACCGGATGGCCGCCAGATCCAGCGTCGCGCGTACAGCTACCGCGCCGACGGCAACCTCATCCGAATCGATGACCACCTGGCCGGGATACGCACCTTCGACCTGGACTCAGCGGGCAGAGTCACGGCGGTGCGCGCGGAGAACTGGTCGGAGACGTACGCGTACGACACGGCAGGGAACCAGGTGTCCGCGTCGTGGCCCACGTCTCATGGTCGAGAGGCGATCGGCACACGCGCATACGAAGGCACCCGTATCCGGCGCGCAGGTGACGTCCGCTACGAACACGACGCTCTCGGCCGCATCGTCCTGCGCCAGAAGAGCCGTCTGTCCCGCAAGCCGGACACCTGGCACTACGAGTGGGATGCCGAAGATCGCCTGGTCCAGGTGACCACGCCGGACAACACCCGCTGGCGCTACACCTATGACCCGCTGGGCCGTCGCACGGCCAAGCTGCGCCTTGCCGTGGACGGCGAGAGGATCGTCGAGCGCGTCGTTTTCACCTGGGACGGCTCGGTCCTGTGCGAGCAGACCACCACGTCGACGGAGCTGCCGCACCCGGTCACGCTCACCTGGGACCACCAGGGCCTGCATCCGATAGCCCAGACCGAGCGCATCACGGCAGGCACGTCCCAAGACGAGATCGACTCCCGCTTCTTCGCCATCGTGTCCGACCTAGTCGGTACCCCCGGTGAGCTGGTGGACGAGCGGGGCGAGATCGCATGGCGTGCCCGCAGCACACTGTGGGGCAGCACCGCCTGGCCCGCGAACAGCACGGCATACACGCCTCTTCGCTTCCCGGGTCAGTACTACGACCCCGAAACCGGCCTTCACTACAACTTCTTCCGCCACTACGACCCCGAAACCGCCCGTTATCTCACTGCGGACCCTCTCGGTCTCACTCCCGGCCCCAATCCAGCCGCGTATGTCCTCAATCCGCATACGTGGAGCGACCCTCTCGGTCTTTCTGGGTGCCCGGAACACCTTTTCCGAGGAACTACACGCGGGTTCGAGGGAAGCCCTGGCGTGCAGCGGTACGGCATTACACCCACGTCCTCCGACCCGGGGGTCGCAACCGTGTTTGCGACACAGGCCGAGAGATTCGGAGAAGCCGTCGTGGAGATCTATCCGCGCCGTGCTCTGCAGGGGGTCCCCGTACACGAGGGGTATATTGTGCGCGAAGCTGAATGGCCCGTTGAACTGAGCCCGGCTGAACTCTCGTCTCGCGCCTCCGTACAGGTCCCTTCGAATGTTGCGCGAGAAATCCTCTCAGAAATGGGAGTCAACGTACCGAGGAGAGTCAGAAACGAGGACATCGACCCCTTGCTTGAATATGATATCCAGAAACTTTCCCCCGAACAGATTGCGAAATTCGTCGAGGAGGCGCACAAGCGTGCCTGACAAAGCAGTATTGAGCGTTCTGGAAGTGCTTTCCGTTCCAACGCAACAAACCACGGTGTGCGTTGTGCGATGCATCGAAGGGACGGCTGTCCTGGGTATGGAATTCCTTGCCGTGCCGCAGCAAGAGAGAGAAGGTGAAGCTCTTGCGCATCTCGTCCTGGAAAAGATCGAGTGGTACGGCAGAGAAGTGGAGCAGTTGGACACGGTTCATTCAGCCAAGGTCACCCTGAGCGGGGAATCAGCAGGGAAAATCTCACCAGGAAGCACGCTGACATCTGCCCGGTTGTGAGTATCGTCCAGAACTCCGACAAAGGGCCGCTCTTCAGTCACTGTTGCTGCCGCCTGAGGGGTCCTGGAACCGTCCTGTGAGGACACCGGACGGCACTTCCGCATCTTTCGCCTTGTCCCCCACTACGAGTTGGTCGCCATAACCGGCCTCGGTCCACACCAGCTTCTTGAACTGCTCCGGAGTGAGCAGCCCCTGCCACGGGGTGCCGCCCGGGCAGAACACCGAGGTGCAGCCGTAGCAGTAGTGAGCGGGCCGCCACAGCCGCTCCGCGCGCGGGAGCCCGGCCTCGGCAGCGGCCTTCTCGCGCCGATCGTCGCGCATCGCACCCCTACCGCTGCGTGCCTGCGAAACCGTCGCCACCTCGGTGCTGCCGCACCCCGGGCACACCACCATCACTGCCCGCCTTCGCTGTCTGCGGGCCCTTCCGGCTCAGCGGGGTACGCCACGAAGGTGCCCTTGGCGGGGAGGGTGAGGACGAGGCCGCGTTCGCGGAGTTCGCGGGTGGCCCGGCGCGCAGTCAGGTGCGCCACGCCGTACTCCACAGCCAGATCACGCTCTCCAGGCAGTCGCGCACCAGGCCGGAGCTCTCCCTTGGCGATCCGCTCGGCGATGTGGTCCGCCATCTGCATGTAGACGTACGCGATCTTGTTCGGATCGATCGGCGATTGACCGGGCTCTGGCGTCATATCGAACAACGTACGACAGAGCTCAGCTGCACGTCTCCATGGAGCGCGTCTAACCGCTATACGCCACCCAGCTGCACCCTGTACCGTGCTTGTCACAGAAAGAGACCCCGGCGACGGGTGGAGCCGTCCCGGGGCATGGCCAACGCTGACTAGGAGCGCCGACATGCTGGACCTTACCGTCCGGGCCCTCGCCTGGATCCTGACCCTCTGCACCCCACGTCCGAGGGGCCGCCACCGCCTCGGCACCCTGCCGCCCCTCCGCTACATCCCCACCCCACCAGCTCCCCGCCTCCAACGCGCACGCCGCCGCGCCGCCTACCTGGCCACCCTCGGCATCGACGTAGGCCCGACCCGCATCCACGGCGTACGACTCCCGGCGGCCACCCGATGACCCGCCCGGCACTCCGCATGTGCGCCCGCTGCGAACGCACCACGGAGGAACCGGTCCTGGTCCACGAGGTCCACGCCCCGACGGGCCCCGGCTTCAACGTGTACGCGTGCCCGGACTGCGCGGTGCACTACCCGCCGCCGACGGACGTGCTCGACATCATCGACAGCAGGACCCGCCACCGCTCCCGCCTCACCCTGCGCGTCTACAGACTCGACGCCGAAGGCACGGTGACCGAGGACCGGGGCAAGCTCGAGATCCTGGCCGGCGGACGGGCAGAACCTCTGCCGCGCACGTCGGCGTATCCCCCGTGCGCGTGCCCGAGATGCAGAACCCGGCGATAGCAAAGCGAAACGAATCGATACCCCGACGGCCTCGGACGCCCTTCCCTCAACGCGTCCGAGGGCGTCGCCCGTTCGGGCACGATCAGGACACAGGTCACATCCACAAGCGCCCCCATACGACCCGAATTGCCCCCGTTCACAGGCAAGTTCGCTCTGGCGAAACCCGGAACCCCACCGATACCGTCAGACCTCTTGACTGAACTTATTTCTCACGGGGAGTTCACTGTGAAGCGCCGCTCTTTGCCCGTTGCTGCCGCGCTGGCGGCGACGGCGGCACTGCTGTTGACGGCCTGCGGTAGCGGGGACGACGAAGCCAGCGACAACGACAAGATCGCCGGCGCCGGCCAGGGAACGGAGTCACCGAAGGCCTCGGCGTCGGCCTCGGGGGCACCGGCGGAGGACAAGCCGGACGGGGTGGACGTGTCGCTGCCGAAGGACATGGATCTGACCATGCTCTTCGACTGGGACAAGCCGAAAGACAAGAACGAGGCGGAGGCGATGGAGGATTCCGCGAACTTCCTCCGCGCCATCTACCGAGGCATCGACAAACGCACGACCAAGGACGCAGCCGTCGTCACCTATGCCACCGGTGACGGGCTTCACTACGCGGAGACCCAGATCAACGCCTGGATCAAGGGCGGCTGGACGGCGACCGGCACGGAGCGCCACTACGACGTCAGCACCCGGTCCACCACGAACAGCCAGGCCGTGGAGGTGGCGTTCTGCGTGGACTCAAGCAAGTTCTATGGCAAAGAGATCAAGACCGGAAAGGTCCTGAAGACCAAGCCCAGCCTCGCGGACTTCGACTACTTCAAGATCATCATGGCCAAGGCCCCCACGGCCGACAGTCTGTGGCAAGCATCGAAGGTGTACGTCCAGACCAAGGCGGCGAAGTGCCAGTGAGCGGATCGCGACGCAGGCGGCTCGGCGCCACGGCCATGTTCGTAGCTCTCGGCGTCCTCGTCCTCACGGAACCGGTCTACGCGGCAGGACCGACGGGCAAGGACGAGGGCGCTGCTACGGAGGAGTCGGGTGGCGGCGACGGAAAGGGCATCTACGCAGCCGCCCGCGTCGAGTACTCAGGCTCCGTAGTCAAGGGCGGCGGCGCAGGCAACGTAACGTCCTCCGACGTCAACTGGACGCCCCCGCCCTGCTGGTACGCCCCCTACCTCGGCGCCAAGGACTTCAAGAAGAAGATGTCCGAGGAGATCGAGAAGGCCAAGAACACCCCTGGCATGGGCGGCACCGCGGGATCGGCGATCGGTCAGTTGCAGCAGCACTACGAGGACGACTACGGCTGGACCGACACCCCCGGCTACAAGGACTACAACGTCGACAAGGACGGCGAGGGGATGTTCTGGGCCGCGGTCGAGAACCCCGACGAGCCGGACATCCTCAAGCGAGGGTCGTGCAACGACATCCCGTTCTGGGTCGACAACGGCGAGGCCCCGCCGCCCCAGTACGAGGAGGCGATCACCCCGGAGATACTCGCCGCCCTCGCGTACCAGCACATGGAGCTCCCCGACACCGAGGTCACGCTCGCACCGGAAGCCATCACCAAGGTGAACCTGCCGACCTGGGCCTGGCTCGACAAGGCCGTCTTCGACGAGGTCCAGGCGACGGCGGCCCTCAACGTCCCCGGCTTCAACGTCCAGGCCACGACCACCGCGAAGCCGGTGTCCCTGAAGCTGGAGCCGGGTACCAAGGACGCCCAGACCTACCCGGCCTCCGGTGAGTGCACCATCAACGCCGACGGCTCCATCGGCGAGCCCTACGCCAAGGGCAAGGCCGACGAGACCCCGCCCTGCGGCCTCAAGTACCTCCGCTCCTCCGGCGACGGCACATACAAACTCCGCGCGACCATCACCTGGGAAATCGCCTGGACCGGCACGGGCGGCGCCGGCGGCGACCTCCCCAACGGCACGTTCGGCAACGAACAGGCCGTCACCGTCCAGGAGATCCAGGCGGTGAACCGCTGATCAGCGAGTAATCCGTCGGAGCCCTACAACTCACGGCCCCGATCCTGAACTTCGCGTTCGGGGCCGTGACAAAACCAGGTCTCACCCAGCTACCCCTGGGAACGCCGTCCTGTAACCGCGGTGCGACAGCAACGATGGGCGGGCCCATCCGGTCCCTCACTCCGGCTTTACACCCGAATCGTCGGCTGCACCAAAGATCTCACCCAAGCGGGGACTTCATGAGCGACTTGTACATCGATGGCGAAATGCTGAATCGTGTGCGACACGATTTGAGGCATATCGACGAACTCTTCTCCAAGCCCATCCGTGCAATGGCGGACATCGACGCCAAGGCCATGGGCGCATCACAACTGGAACAGAGAATGGAAGATTTCGGAGAAGAATGGTCGTACGGCATCAAGCAGTTGCGGAAGTTCTCCAAAGGTGCCGCAAAGACTCTCGACACCATTGAGAAGACGTTCGACCAGCTCGACTTGAACCTCGCGGAAGAGCTTTCGAAGGCGGCCAAGAAGAAGTGAGCGCACCTACTGTCGACGATTTCCCGGTCCTTGGGTTCGTTCCGTGTCCTGGAGACCACGTCGCTGTGGACAAGGTTGCCGGATCAATCCGCCACACGGCAGAGGCCCTCGGTGAAATCAAGCGCGTCCTGAAAGGGGCGGCGGACGGCGACTGGCGAGGCAAGGCCGCCATCGCGTTCCGGGAACTCCTGGACGACGAATTTCGCCCGAAGATCGAGGACGCACACGATTCCTTCGACGAGGCCAAGGGTGTCATTCAAAGCTGGTCCGACTACATGGAGGACAAGCAGAAGAAGGCTCGTAGCCTGGAGAAAGAGGCTGCTGAGGCCAAGGGCGTGGCGGACAAGGCCAACGAGAAGGCCGAGTCGGAGAGCAAGAAGAAGCCATCGAGCGGAAGCGGCGATGCACCAGATGCCGTAGAAGATGTGCGAAAGCGCGCCCGCACCCTCCATGCCGATTACGAGGAGGAGGGCAAGAACGCCGCCAAGCGGTTACAGAAGGCTATTGACATCGCCCCGAACGAGCCCGGTTTCTGGGAGAAGCTCGGCGAGTCCATCAGCAACGCTCTCGATTCCATCACCGACGCTGCGGCCTGGCTGCATGATCAGGCGATCGAACTCCTCGGGAAGCTCGCCCCGCTATTGGATCTGATCGGCGACATCGCCGGGCTGCTCAGCGCAGTCACCGGCCTCCTCGCGCTCGTCCCGGGTCTGCAGTTCCTCGGCGCCGCATCCCTCATTCTCGCCGGGGTCGCCCTGGGTGCGCACTATCTGTCTGCAGTCGGTACGACTGGTAGCTTCGGCAAAGCGTTGTTGACCAAAGACGTCATCATGGACGCTGCTGGATTCGGCCTGGGCAAGGCAGGCGCCATGCTCGGCGACGGCATTCTCGCCGCAGCCAAGGCTTCTGGAGCCCCCACTCGCATGGTGCCCCAGCTGATCGGCCCTGCAAAGGAACTTCCCATGGGGTACTTCCAGTTGGCGGCTACCACGTACTCCATGAGCCACAGCGAATCCGTCTGGCGGACCGGGCAGTACTTCGGTACATGGACAGGCAATGTCATGACAGCCGAGGGCGGCGGTGACTCCGTAGAGACTCTCGGCAAGATCTTCTCCTGGGACTTCGATCCTCTGACTCAGAAGCCAAAGGTCACCAATTGAGTACCGTCACCAGCAGCTCGGACATCGAGCCCGGCGAAGTCAAGCTCTTCGTACCATCGGACTGGTTCGACCTTCTGGCCGACGGAAGGGACAGGGCGGCCACCCGGGCACGCTGCGCCGACCTCGTACGCCTTACCTACCCGGACACTCCGCCGGAGCGCAGGGAAGAGTTCACCGACGGGCTCCTCTACTGCTACGACCGATTCCTCGCCGACGGCGTGCTGATGTACGGAGTGATCACGGCTCCCTTGCCCAGTACTGGGGCACAGGCTGTCTGGCAGGTCTACGGCGGCGTCGTCGCCGTACCCGAACGCCCCGAGGAAATGGACCTTGGGGTGCTGCTGACTCAGGTATTCGACGAGCAGTTCGCCGAGAAGGCTGCGTACATCGAGAACTTCAACACAGACATGGGTCTGGGTATCGGCTTCATCTCACAGCCCCCTGTTCTGGTCCCTCGCGACTGGGACGGTGATGCTGGCACGGACATGCGAACCGGTCTCGCCGGAGTGCTTTCCTGCCCGCCCGAGGGTGGTAAAGGACTCCTGGTCATCGGAACCTGTCTGGACCCGGATCAGGTTCGAGAGCTGGCTGGCCTCGTCGCGGTCATCGCCAGCCGCTCGGTTTTCATCCCCCCGAACACCGAGTGACGGAGCGGACGACACAGGAACGGACATGACGAACACCACCAACGATCACTCCTCGGCCCCCGCCCGCACATCCCCCTTCCGTGCTGAGCCTCTACCGGAGCCCCCCAGCGCACCGGAGAGCTGGCCCGATCGTGCCTCGCGGCTACAGGACCAGGCGAACGCACTCAACATGCTGATCCGCGAGGATCTCTCGCGAGGCCGTGCGCTCGTCTTTGTCCTGTGTGCTGCTCTGGTGACACTCATCGCCGGTCTGGTCCCCGCCATGGTGATCGACGCCGCCGACTCCGAGACGGGCGACTCCACCGACGTTGCCGTGTCGGTCGTACTGGGTGTGGTGATGCTCGCCGTCGTCGCCGTGCCGGCGTTGCTCGTCCTGCGGGCCTTTCGGAAGCGGACGGCCAAGCGTTTCCACCTGATGCAGCAGTGGGCAGCTGTCGACCGCAGCCACGACTCCGAGTTCCCCACGCGCTACGGCACCCGGGGATACCCGCATGGCCGCTTCTTCTACGCGGCTGTCGTTCTGGTACTCGCTGTCATCCTCGGGGTGGCCCTCCTCACCGACCTATCCGATCATGCTGCCCTCGGCTTGCTGCCGTGCCTGGTTGTCGCAGGGCTGTTCGCCTGGGGCCCGGTCAGGAAGTACGCGGGGCGCTACGGCTGGTCCGAAAGGGAGCGGGTGATCAGGGCACGAGCCCGCAGGCGGGAACTGCATCGCACGCAACTCGCGCAGTCCACCTCTGCCGGGTCGCCGGCGACGTACGTGGCCGGGGTTCGTATCCACCCGGCTCTGCTCTACGCGGCTCTCTTCAGCCCAGCCGGCATCGTCTCCCTTGTCTTCGTCCTGGCACGCCCGAAGAACGCCCTCGGTCTGCTCCTGGTCGGCCTGGTGGCCCTCGCGATCCTGGTGCTCGGTCTACCCAAGGTTCTCCTCATGCGCCATCGCGAGCGAGCCGAGCTCGATTCCGCCGCGAGCTCCCTCGCCTCAGCGTTCGCCGGCGGCACAGTGACGCATCCAGTGCGTTACGGGCTCGGCGAGTCGGACGGCCGGGCTGTGGTCACGTCGACCGCCTCCGCGTGGGACAACGGCCCCTCACGGACCGGGGCATTGGCCGTGGACACGGGGACGTTGCGCCTTCGTGGAACGGACGGGGCCGCCCTCGATCTGCCCGTCTCCGAAGTGCAGGGCGCTGTTTTCTTCTCCAGCGGTGTGGCATGGGTGCCCGCCTCCGTCGACGTACTGCTTCGTTCCGGAGAGGCCATCGAGTTCCGGTCACCGGAAGCCAGAGTCATTGCGGACGCCCTGGCAGGCGCTGGCGTATCTGTGGCAACGGGCTAGGGACAGCGTGTGCAGGCGGTGCGACTGGCGAGAGGTCGGTCAGACCGGCGGCTCACATGGCTAATCGTCATCGCCTGTCCGATCAACCCGCCCTACCTCGCCACTCGGCACGCCCGTATGACCCTCTACCTCCCCACCGAACGGCTTCACGGCATCGCGCTGCCCGTGTCGTTCGTGGCCTCGGAGCCGATCGAGATCCCCCGCGTCAGGCCCGACAACGGCCCGGAAGCGGTCCTGGCCGCGCTCGCCTCCGCGGAGTTGTTCGATGCCGTGATGGGCACCTTCCGCTGGAACTACGCCTGAAGGCTTCCGCCATGCCCCCGAAGAAAGAGACCACCCATGTCCGAAGGCACCCTGTGGAGCACCGACCTCGGCACCCCGCTCCCCATCGACACGGATGCCAACCCAGACCTCTGGGGCTATCTTCACCTCCAGATCGACAAGAAGACCTTCAAGGAATGGCTGGACCTGCACCTGACCGGCCTGGCCGCCGTCCACGACATCGAACTCACCCGCAAACTGCGGCGTTTCCACAAGAGCTTCTACGAGCAGACGATCGCCACGCTCCGGGACAAGCTCCAGGCCGACGAGGCGTTCGTCTACCACCCCGTTCCACTGACCTACATGCCGCTGGTGATGCACGCCACCCGCCTCCACTGCGAGGCCCATGACGCGGCCTCCTGCGAGGGAGCCACCGCGCTCACGGTGCCGCACCCTGAGATCCCCGAGTGGCAGCAGCGAACCGGCAGCGTGCCGTTCGCCTCTCCGCACCTGGGCTCGGACGGGGTCCGGGTCACCCGCTCCTACCCTGCGGACAACACCATCATGATGACCTCGGTGACGTACCACTGGCACACCCCGCCCGGCCTCCCCGACGTCCTGCTCCGCGGCCACCACGACGATCCGGAACTGATCGCCGCCGCCATGGAGGCACTGGACGACTTCGCGCGGACTCTCCGGCTTGCCGGGACGGCCCACTAAGGTCTCAGCGTCGCCGCTCCGGCGGGAGCACCGCCGTAGCGATTGACCGCCCACGAAGTCGGCAGATCGGGCTCCAACGGCAAGAAGGGCGCATGGGCTTTCGGCTGCCTGCTGTTCCTCGGCTTGTGCGGCGATCAGTTCCGGATCGTCGTGGTGGCCGCCCTTGACCGGCTCTGGGGCGACGACACATGGCAGTGGGCGACCGAGTCCTGGCCTGGCGACGCGTACGGCTTCGCGGCCTGCCTCGCCCACTCGGGTCCGTCGGTCTGCTCGGCACTGTCGCCGCGCTGGCAGCGCTCGCCTGCGCCCTGGTCATGTACAACCGCCGACAACGAACGTCCTAGGTCGTCGTCGCCTTGCGCGGCCCCGCTATCCCCGACGCGCCACCCGGCTCTTCCCCTTCCCCTTCTTACGCAGCTTCCGCAGCCGCTCCCGCTCACGAGCCTGGCGCCGCTCGGCGCGCATGCTGCCGACCCGATACACCGCGTAGCCCACAAGCGCCGCAGTGCCCAGGCAGGTGACGAGCGCGCTGCCCGTCCCCGGGATGTACTCGCAACCGTCACGGTACGAAGGGCAGTTCCTGCCGGGCAGGGAAGCGATGATGTACAACACCGCGCCGAATGCCGCCCCGACGCACACCGTGAGGCCGGCCATGCGTCCCGCACGCGCCGGCAGCGACTCGCCTCGGGGTCGCTCCAAGAACCGCCAGGCACCGAGTGAGCCGAAGACCACGAGCAGGCCGCAAGCCACGCCGAACCCCCATGATCCGCCGGGCCAGTTGAGCACCGTCGGAGCCGAGGTCCGTACGAACCATTTCCAAGCGCCCATGGTCACGGCGAACACGAATCCGAGGGCGATCAGGACCAGCGCCACTCCGGCGAACATGAACCCGTCCCGGACCCGGAACTCCGCCTCCGGCTCACTCAACTCCGGTCACTTCCAGTGCAACGTCCCCGCGACCGTGTCGAACAGCTCCACCATCTGGTCGGCGAGCTGATCGATGGGCGTGGAGAAGTTCAGCAGCAGCCAGCGTGTGGTGGTCGGGATCGGCACGTAGTACGTGAGGGTGGTGGTCGGCAGGGTGTTGCCCAACTGCCGTGCGGGGTCGGCTACTTCGCGGCGGCGTTGGCGTACCGCCTTGCCGGCGACGGCCAGTTCCACCACGCCGATCTCGCCGTTGTCGGCGCGGCTCCGGTCGGCCAGGTGCTCGGCCAGTGCCTCGGCGTCCGAGGTCTCCGGCCACTCGTCGGGACCAGGAACGCTGATGAGCAGTGAGGACGCCAGGGGAACGGGGCCGACGGCCATCGTGGAGAGGTAGAGCTCCGTGCCGCCGACCTGGTAGGCGTCCTTCGCCTTGCGCTGGAGGTCCTGCATGAACTGCTTCTTCAGCAGCGGGGCGTTGTCCTGGCCGCGGAAGGTCAGCTCGGCGAGGGCGATGATGCCCCGGTCGCGCTCCTCCGGGTCGAGGGAGAGCTGGAACCAGCCGTCCGGGACGACGACGTTGTAGTCCGTGGGTGCCGAGGAGAACTGGTCGGCCGTCCTCATGCCGTACCCCCCTCGGCGGGACGCGTCGGCAGCGGGGTGATCCGCATCGTCCGGACCGCCTCGTCGGCCAGCTCGGCGATCTGCTCGGTGACGGCGATCTTCTCCCAGGTCACCGTGACGACGATGAGGCTCTGCATGTCGGGCGGGAAGACGGCGTACTTGATGAACTCGGTCAGCTTCCGGCCGAAGCCGAGCATGCGCTTGGCCTGGAGCATGGCCTGGATGCGTACGGCGGGTCCGGCGGCCAGTTCCAGGTGGGTGATCTCGGGGGTGCCTGTGACCTGTGCGTTTCCCCACTCCAGAAGCAGCGGGATGACCTCGTCCGCGCCGGGACGCGGCACGCCCTCGTCGCCGTAGGAGTCGACCATGAGGTTGGCCAGGGCCTCCCCCGCCTCGGAGTAGTACGCCGCAGCGAGGGTGGGCACGTCATCGTTGAGGTCGACGGCCCGCTCGACCATGTCGTCGAAGACAGCGCTCTTCTCGATCTCCAGGCCGAGCGGATTGAGCCGGTTCACGACCTCCGTGGCCAGCGCCTTGGCCTCGGCCTTGGTGCCTTCGCGCAGCGTCAGATCGATCCAGCCGGGCTGGAACTCAAAGGTGCACTCGAAAGTCTCGTCCAGCGGGGCCGGATCGTCCGGTGCGGTCATGCTCGGTCCTTTCGTGCGGGTACGGACGCTCCATCGAGCACAGGCTCAGCCACCAAGACCGACCATCTTCTGGAGGTTTCCGTCCAGGCTCAGCCCGCCCAGGGTAATACCGGCCCCGACGATGGACAGACGGCTGGCCGACTTGGAGATCTGGTTGACGGCGTTGGCATCGAATTGACCGCCCAGGGCCGCGGTCCCCATTTTGACCGACTTCAGGTCGGACGCGACGCCGGGGTCGGCCATGGAGAATGACTTGGGCATTCCCTTGAGGGCGCTTCCCCCACCGCGCAGGCCCAATTCGTTCTTCGCCGCGGCCCAATTTCCGCCGCCGGGCTTCAGCGTCTTCAGGTTCTTCGCCCACGCGGCCTTCGAGAAGGGCTCCGTGAAGGGCTCCTTGAGCGACTTCAGGATGTCGCCCTTCTGGAACTTCACGTCCTTGTAGGCGGCCCGCCGCAGATTCTTGTTGGCCCGGCTCACCTGCTTGGCTGTCCGCGCCGCTCCGGCCTTTCCGACCCGCCCCAGGGTGTTCTTCGCGAACTTGCCCGCGATCTTGGAGAAGCCCTTTCCGACACCCATCATCAGGAATCCGAGGGCCGCCATTCCGACATCCATCCAGTCGGCGTTGCCCTGGGCGACCTGGACCAGTGTGGCGATGAAGTTGATGAGTGTCGCGATCAGGGCGATGGCACCCAGCACACCGGCCAGGGCCTGCCCGATCACCGGAATCCAGCCGACGATCAGCGAGAGGATTCCACATACCGTGGCCACCCAGGAGGTGATCTCCGCGATGCTGTCGGTCAGGGTCTCCCAGAACCCGTCCTTCAGGGAGTCGTGGTTGATGACCGCGTCCAGGGACTCACGTGCGCGCTTGGCGGCGGCGTCACGGATCCTCTTGGCCTCGTTGATCTTCTCCCGTGCGGCCTCGATCTCGTCACCGGCCGCGTCCCGCTTCGCCTCCAGGTCCTTGCGGTCCTTGTCGACGTCCTCTTTCTTGCGGTCCTTGCCGGACAGACCGTCGATGCTCTTCTGCGACGTGCTCTTGCGTTCGTCGGCGTCCTTCGCGTCCTTGAGGGCCGCGTCGGCGATCTCCTGGGCGCGGTTGAGGTCGGAGGCGTAGTTCTTGGCGCTGGCGGTCAGCTTGTCCTGGTATCCACCGCCCACTTCGTCGACCCGGCTACCGATCGCCGTGGCGGCGGTGTCGTACCTCTTGAAAACCGCCTCGAGCTTCTTGACGTTGCCCGAGGCCTTTTCGCGGAACTCCTTGCCGGCCTTGCTGTCCCAGGCGTCGACCTCGGCGACGGCCTTCAGATTGCGGATCTGCCGTTCGACCTCGTCCGCCGTCTTGCGCAGCGTCTTGCCCAGGGAGGCCATGCGGTCGGCGTCTCCGGGTATGGGGTCACTGTCCGCGACCGGGTGCCAGTCGCGTGGGCGTCCAGCCATCGGTCAGTTCCCCTTCTTCGGATCCTGGGCATCACGAAGTGCCTGGGCCAACTGATGGTCGATGTCCTCGTACGCCTGCCCCGCGGCCTTGGCTATCTGGGCCAGCACGTCGATCTCCTCCGTCAGCCTCTTCCGGCTGAGCTTCCAGTTGTCGGCGAAGTCCCCGAACTTGTCGGCGAGATCGCCGTTCCCGAAGTCGTCCTCGTACTTGCCGCCCAGATCCTCCAGGCCGTCGAACGCCTTCTTGATATTGCCGAGCCCTTTGCCCATTTCCTTGATCACTTCAAGGTCGAGCCGCTGATCGCTCTCGCCCGCCACGGCGCCCCCATCATGTCGATCCGCCGGCCCGAGCCGGCACCCCGTTGAAAAAAGCCCGGCGACAGACAGCCCGGTGCGACAGGACATTCATGTCCCGTCGCACCGGGGTGTGTCGCCCGTGGCAGGCTCAGCCCTTGGCGCTCTTCGCCAGCTGGTCGTCCAGGTCCTCGTACGCCTTCTTCGCGTTGGTGAGGAACTTGGACAGACCCTCCAGACCCTTGACGGTCTTCGCCGCGCCCTTGGTGAAGTCCTTGATGGACTCGTCGTAGGCGCCGGAGGCCTTCGTGGTGGTGAAGCCGTTGGCGACGAGCTCCTCGACACCCTTTTCGATGGACTTCAACATGTCTTCCATGTCGCCCATCGCCTTGATGAGGTCGTTGGCCTTCTTCTCCATCTCGGAATAAGTAAGGTCTGTGTCCTTGGCCATGACGGCTCTCCCTCCCGTTGCGGTCGCCGCAGGGCCATCCCCGTGGCTTGACTGATGCGATCGGGCCGGACATCACCGGCCGTCCGCATGAGCAAAGATCTTACGGGTGGGGCTGTTGGGATGACAGGGACGTCCGGCAACGGAAGCGTGAACCACTGCACATCCCGGGAGCGTCCCAGTCCTGTGAAGCCCGTGTGCATCCCGTTGCGCAGGGGAAAGGTGCGCCGGTTAAGGTCACTCCCACTGTGTTCACTCACCTTGTGTTCAGCGTTGCGGGGGCGGCCTCAGCCCAGCGAGGAGGACGAACGTGCGCCTGAGTCTGACCGTCGTCGACCCGATCGGCGGGGCCAGCGCCGACGTGGTGCTCGACGCCGATCCGGAGTCGTCGGTCGGCGACATCACCCGGGAGCTGGCGCGGCACGTCGGTCTCGACGGCGGCGCGCAGATCATCCCCATCGGCGGGCACATCGGCGGGCACGCGAACCCCGGGGGCGCACCGCAGGCGTACGTCGACGGCTACCCCCTCGACCCCGACGCGAACATCGTCGGTTCCGCGCTGCGCGAGGGCGCCGTCGTCAGCCTGCACGATCCGGCCGGCTGTCTCCTCGGTGAGCCGACCGGGATCGTCGAGTTCCGGGTGGCCGGCGGCCCCGCCGCGGGCGCCGTGCACCGGCTCGGCGTGGGACGGTACGACATCGGCAGCGGTCCGGCCGCGCCCCTCCGTATCGACGATCCCGAACTCGCCGCGCGTGCGGCCACCTTGTCCATCGCCATCGACGGCAAGTGCGTTGTCACCCTGCACGGCGTCGACAAGAAGGACGCGTCCAAGAAGAAGGACGATGACGACGGCGACCGGCCCCGTCTCGACGGCGAGGACTTCGACGGCGGCTCCTGGCCTCTCGGCTCCCAACTCGCCCTCGGCAACACCCTCCTGGAGATCGACGGGTACAGCCCGCCGAACGCGGCACTGAAGTGGTCGGAGGACGGCGCCGGCCTCGACTACAACCGGCCTCCGCGACTGCGCCCGGCGGAGCGCAAGACACAGTTCCGGCTGCCCTCTCCCCCCAGGGACTACGAGGCACGGCCGCTGCCCTGGCTGATGGCCCTGTTCCCGCTGGTCGGCGCCGTGGTCTCGGTCATGATCTTCGGTCGCTGGTACTACATGATCATGGCGCTGATGAGCCCCCTGATGCTCTTCGGCAACTACTTCATGGACAAGAAGCACGGGCGCAAGTCCCATGCGAAGCAGGTCAAGGAGTACAAGGAGACCAAGGAGCGGATCGAGAAGGACGCCGAGGACGCGCTGCGTCTGGAGCGGCTGGACCGGCGCAGGGCCATCCCCGACCCGGCCGCCGTCCTCGCCTTCGGCACCGGTCCCCGTACCCGGCTGTGGGAGCGGCGGCGTACCGACGCAGACCACCTGCTCCTGCGCGTCGGCACCGGCCGCGTCCGCTCCGAGGTCGTTCTCGACGACCCGGAGCAGGACGAGCACAAGCGTCAGGTCACCTGGAAGATCCAGGACTCGCCCGTCGCCCTGCCGTTGCGGGACCTCGGTGTCGTCGGTATCGCCGGTCCCGGTGACTCCGCCCAGGCGCTCGGGCGGTGGGTCGTCGCTCAGACCGCCGTGCTGCACAGCCCGATGGACGTCCAGTTCTACGTCCTCACCGAGAACGAGGCGCACCCGCGCTGGGACTGGGTGCGCTGGCTGCCGCACTCCCGCCCGTCCGGCGGCCAGGACGTCAACGTCCTGATCGGGACGGACGCCGAGACCGTCGGCGCGCGCGTCGGTGAGCTGACCCAGCTGCTCGACGCCCGGCAGAAGGCCCTCAAGGAGAACAACAACAGCGGCGGCGGTCCCGCCTTCTCCGACCCCGACATCGTCGTCGTATGGGACGGGTCCCGGCGGCTGCGGTCGATGCCGGGTGTCGTACGGCTGCTGCGCGAAGGTCCGTCCGTGGCCATCTACGCGATCTGTCTGGACGAGGAGGAGCGGTTCCTGCCCGGCGAGTGCCAGGCCTACGTCGTCGCCGAACCGCGGCGCATCGAGGAGACCGCCGCCGCGTCACCGATGGGCGTGCCGCAGTCCTCGGCCGGCAGCTTCCCCTCCTTCCAGGCCTGGCACAACGGCGCCCAGCAGGACCGGCAGGACACCGAGCAGGCCCTCGAGCTGCGGCTGCGGGTCGAGCAGACCGGCTCCCGCCGCAGGACCGACGTCCGGCCCGACTTCGTCTCCGCCGGCTGGTGCGCACGGCTGTCCCGGTCGCTGTCGCCGCTGCGGGACATCAGTGGCGAGACCGAGGACTCCGCACTCCCGTCCTCCAGCCGGCTCCTCGACGTGCTCCAGCTGGAACCGCCGACGCGCGACGACATCGCCGCGCGCTGGCGCATGGGCGGGCAGTCCACCATGGCGGTCATCGGCGAGTCCTACGACGGTCCCTTCGGCATCGACCTCCGGCGCGACGGCCCGCACGGACTCATCGCGGGTACGACCGGTTCGGGTAAGTCGGAGCTGCTGCAGACGATCGTGGCCGCGCTCGCGGTCGCCAACACCCCCGAGAACATGACGTTCGTCCTCGTCGACTACAAGGGCGGATCCGCCTTCAAGGACTGCGTCAAGCTCCCGCACACCGTGGGCATGGTCACCGACCTCGACGCCCACCTCGTCGAGCGCGCCCTGGAGTCGCTGGGCGCGGAGTTGAAGCGGCGCGAGCACATCCTCGCCGCCGCCGACGCCAAGGACATCGAGGACTACCAGGACCTGGTGCGCCGGGACCCGTCCCACGCGCATGTGCCCCGACTGCTCATCGTCATCGACGAGTTCGCGTCCATGGTCCGTGACCTGCCCGACTTCGTCACCGGCCTCGTCAACATCGCCCAGCGAGGCCGTTCCCTCGGCATCCACCTCCTGCTCGCCACCCAGCGGCCCAGCGGTGTCGTGTCGCCCGAGATCCGCGCCAACACCAACCTGCGGATCGCGCTGCGCGTGACGGACGCCGGTGAGTCGACCGACGTCATCGACGCGCCCGAAGCCGGTCACATCGCCAAGAGCACCCCCGGTCGCGCGTACGTCCGGCTCGGCCACGCCTCTCTCGTCCCCTTCCAGTCCGGCCGCGTCGGTGGCCGCCGCCCGGGTGCCGCCGATCCCACGGCGCTCGCGCCGTGGGCCGGTCAGCTCGCCTGGCAGGACCTGGGCCGGGCCGGGCTCACCAAGCCCAAGTCCGAGGCCCGCGAGGACGACGAGATCACCGACCTCAAGGTGCTGGTGGACGCCGTACGGGAGGCCAACCAGGCGCTGGGCATCCCGGCCCAGCACTCCCCGTGGCTGCCCGCCCTGGACGAGATGCTGCTGCTGGACGAGATTCCCGCGGTGCAGGGCCGGGGGACGCTGCCGGCGGCGCCGTACGGCATCGAGGACCTGCCGTCCGACCAGGCCCGCCGCCCGGTCGTCGTCGACTTCTCCACCTTCGGGCACCTGCTCGTCGCCGGCGCCCCGCGCAGCGGCCGCTCGCAGGTGCTGCGCACGATCGCCGGTTCACTGGCCCGTACGCTGTCCAGCGCCGATGTCCACCTGTACGGCATCGACTGCGGCAACGGCGCCCTGAACTCGCTGACCAGCCTGCCGCACTGTGGTGCGGTCGTCAGCCGTAACCAGCAGGAGCGCGTCATCCGGCTCTTCAGCCGGCTGACCGGCGAACTCAACCGACGCCAGGAGCTGTTGGCGGAGAAGGGCTACGCCGACATCGGCGAGCAGCGTTCCTTCGCCGCCGAGGACGAGCGGCTGCCGCACATCGTGGTGCTGCTCGACCGCTGGGAGGGCTGGCTGCCCACCCTCGGCGAGTACAACCACGGTGACCTCACCGACCAGGTGATGGCGCTGATGCGGGAGGGTGCGAGCGTCGGCCTGCATCTGGTGATCACCGGCGACCGCCAGCTGCTGACGGGGCGGATCTCCTCCCTGACCGAGGACAAGTACGGTCTGCGTCTGGCGGACCGCGGCGACTTCTCGATGCTGGACATCAACGCCCGCAAGATCCCCGAGGAGATCCCGCCCGGCCGCGGATACGCCAGCGAGACGGCCACGGAGACCCAGTTCGCCCTGCTGGCCGAGGACACCACCGGTCAGGGGCAGGCCGCGGCGCTCGTCGCGATCGGCGAGGCCGCTGCCGCGCGGGATGCCGAACTGCCGCGTTCCCGCCGCCCGTTCCGCGTGGACGTGCTGCCCAGCCGGATCTCCTTCGCCGACGCCTGGGCGATGCGCGACCCGGCGACCAGCGCCTCGCCTCTCTGGTCCCTGGTGGGTGTCGGCGGCGACGAGCTCACCGCCTTCGGCCCCGATCTCTCCCAGGGTGTCCCGGCGTTCGTGATCGGCGGTCCCGCGAAGTCCGGCCGCAGCACGGTGCTGCTGAACATCGCACGGGCCTACCTCGCCCAGGGCGTACGGCTGATCCTCGCCGCTCCCCGCCCGTCCCCGCTGCGCGAACTGGAGGGACAGGAAGGTGTCCTGAAGGTCTTCACGGGCCGGGACATCGACGAGGACGAGATGGAGGAGCTCATCGGCTCGGCCAGTCCCGAGCAGCCGATCGTCACCCTGGTCGACGACGCGGAGGTGCACGACGACTGCGACGCCGAGGACATCTTCAAGCGCATCGTGGAGCGCGGCGTCGAGGAGGGCCTCGCCGTCGTCATCGCCGGTGACGAGGAGGAGATCTGTGACGGCTTCTCCGGCTGGCAGGTCGACATGAAGAAGGCCCGCCGCGGCATTCTGCTGTCCCCGCAGGACAGTTCCGCGGGTGAGCTGATCGGCATCCGCACGAACCGGAGCATGGTCGGCGGCCAGATCACGCCGGGCAAGGGCATGCTGCACCTGGGCACCGGGGAGCACATGACCGTCACGACGCCGATGTAGCGGTAGCGGACCGGAAACGCGAAAGGGCCGCGGGACGCATCCCCATCCCGCGGCCCTTTCTGTTTCTCAGACAGCCGCCAGCGCGTAGAACTCCGGCCCGTTCGACACCAGCAGCCGGTTTCCGGCTAGGGCGACCTGCCACGGCTCGCCCCAGTTGTCGCTGTCGGTGTACGTCCAGCGGAGCCTGCAGGTCCTGGCCTGGAGGGCGACGAGCCCGCCGTCCAGGGAACCGGCGGCCCCGTACAGGGAGTTGCCGGCCTTCACGAACATCTCCGGGCCCGAGATCTCCAGTTCGTCGCAGAGCCAGATCCGCTCGCGCGTCCTGACGTCGACCGCCCAGACGCCATTGTCGTAGTCGCTGACGTAGAGCACCGGTGTCCGCGTCGACGGCCCTCAGCGTCGCGCCCGGCAGGAAGACCAGACCGTTCGCGATGGTGGGCCGCCGGCTCCAGTCGTCGCCGATCTTCTTGGTCCACAGCTGAGCGCCCGTGGCGGTGGACCGCACGGTGAGGTTGTGGTTGGAGTCGGCGTAGGCCAGGTACTTGCCCAGGACGGAACCCTGGACGTCGTAGTCCTTGGTGCCCCAGTCCCGTTTCTGCAGCCACACCTTCGTACCGGTGGTGTGGCTGATGGCGGCGACGGCGGTGCGGTATTCGGTGGCGCTCCGGGAGTCGCTGTAGTCGGTCGCCGTGACGTAGACGTTCTTGTCGTCGATGGCGATGGTGTCCTCGACGGTGATCTTCTTGCCGAGCCGGCTGCGCCAGGCCTCGTCGCCGGTCTTCACGTCGTAGGCGACGAGTACGCCGTCGTAGTCGCCGTCGGCCAGGAACACCTTGCCGCCGTGGAAGAGGAGCGGTGCGCCAGGGCGGCAGGATGACGGGGCATGAGCGGGCGATCGGCGAAGCCGAAGCGGAGGATGGCGTCGCCGACCCGTACGAAGCCGCCTTCAGTCGGCCTTCGACATCCGCGCCTCGGGATTCCCCTCCGCCGCGCTCTCCGAGACGTATCTCAGATCGTCCCCCACCGGTTCCAACCGCACCGTGTGAGGCGCCGGGTTGCAGCCGCCGTGGTTGCTCTTGGCGCCCACGGAGGTCGCCACGAGCCCGGTCTTCGTCACCTTCTTCAGGGTGAGTACGTCGTTGCAGACGCCGCCGAAGATGTCCGTCTGTTTGAGCTTGCCCAACTCCTCGCCGACGGCGGCCTCTTCGACGGTCAGCCGGAAGGTGCCCATGGGGATGCCGGAGCCACTGCCCTGCCCCTCCCAAGTGCCGAGGTAGCGGTCCGGGACCGCCTGCTCCGGCGGCTCGGCCGGGCTGGACTCTTCGGCCGAGGGCAGCGCCGAGGTCGAGGTGCCGGGCGTGGCATAGGAGGAGTCCGAACCCGCGCTGCCCGCGTCGTCGTTGCGCCCGCCGGGCATCAGGTCGAACACCAGCACCGACCCCACCGTCACCGCCGCCAGCGCCCCCGCCACGGCGAGCGCGACCGTGCAGCTCATCCGTCGGCCACGGCCTTCCACCCCGGGCGCCGAGGTGGCCGCCACGGAGACGGTGAGCCTGCCCGGGCGGGCGTCGGACGGCGGAACGGCGTCATGAGGTTCGGGCCCGCGCGGCTCGGGCACGGCGCCGGACGGGTGGCCCCCCGGGGCGAAGGCCGGTGACGCCGGCACGGACGGGGACGGCGCGACCGCGGCGGCGGGCCCTGACACGGCCCCCGGCATGACCGGCGGCGGCCCGAACTCCCCGACCGTCGGCGCATTGGTGGCGGCCCCGGCCGTCGAAGCCTCGGCTCCCGCCGCCTCCCCCACCGACGCACTGCTGAATCCCACCGGCCCCGAACCGGCCTCCCCGGACGCCTCCAGGTTCAGCAACCGCACCGCACCCCGGCTCACCTGCTCCACCAGCGCCCCCGGCAGCCACCCGCCCGCCACCAGCCGTGCCGCACCCTCCGGGGCCAGCCGTCGGGCCAGCTCAGCCGGGGTCGGCCGGGTTCCCGGCGACTTGGCGAGGCACTCCGCCGCCAGTTCCCGCACCGCTCCGCTCAGCGCGCCGAGTTCGGGCTCCTCGTGTACGACCTTGTAGAGCAGGGAGGCCGAGGAATCCCCCGGGAACGGCGGTTCGCCCGTCGCCGCGTAGGCCAGCACCGCACCCAGCGAGAAGACGTCCGCCGCCCCCGTGATCCTCTTCCCGAGGATCTGCTCGGGCGACATGTAGCCGGGCGAGCCGATGGAGACACCCGTCGACGTCAGGGACGCCGTGCCGTCCACGGCCCGTGCGATCCCGAAGTCGATCAGCAGCGGGCCGTCCAGGGTCAGCAGCACGTTCGACGGCTTCACATCCCGGTGCACGAGCCCCAGATCGTGCACCGCGGCCAGCGCCTCGGCCAGCCCCGCCCCCAGCACCCGTACCGAGTGCTCGGGCAGCGGACCCCCGTCCGCGATCGCCGCCGACAGCGACGGTCCCGCCACGTACGCCGTGGCCACCCACGGCACCGACGCGTCCGGGTCCGCGTCCAGCACCGGTGCCGTCCAGGCACCGCCGACCCGCCGGGCCGCCTCGATCTCGCGCCGGAAGCGGGCGCGGAACTCCTCGTCAAGGGCGAAGTGCGGATGCACGATCTTGACGGCGACCGTACGGCCGCCGGCACTGCGTCCCAGATAGACCCGGCCCATACCGCCGGAGCCGAGCCGACCGAGCAGGCGGTAGGGCCCGACGCTGGTCGGCTCGTCGACTGCGAGCGGCTGCATGCTGCCTCCCCCATAAGGTTCAGATGCAGGTTAGGGCTGGAGCAGTTCCACCTTCACGTCCGCCGGGAAACCCGTCGTCGGCCCCACCCGCCGCGCGAACTCCGCGACCGCCTCCAACTGCGGCCCCCCGAACCGGAAGTCGAGGGTGGTGAAGTACCGCTCCAGAACCTGCTCGTCGAACTCCTCCCAGCGTGCCGCCTGTTCGGCGACCTTGCCGACCTCGTCCAGCGACAGGTTCCGGGAGGCGAGGAAGGCCTCGTGGACCTTGCGGGTGATGACCGGTTCGCGTTCCAGGTAGTCCCTGCGCGCCGCCCAGACCGCGAAGACGAACGGCAGGCCCGTCCACTCCTTCCAGAGCGCGCCGAGGTCATGGACCTCGAGGCCGTACTTCGGCCCGTCGAGCAGGTTCGCCCGCAGTGCCGCGTCGCCGATCAGGACCGCCGCCTCGGCCTCCTGCATCATCAGGCTGAGGTCGGGCGGGCAGGTGTAGTACTCGGGGCGTACGCCGTAGCGGTCGGCCAGAAGGAGCTGGGCGAGGCGGACCGACGTGCGGGAGGTCGACCCGAGGGCCACCCTCGCGCCGTCCAGCTCGTCCAGCGGGACCTGCGAGACGATCACACAGGACATCACCGGGCCGTCGCAGCCGACGGCGATGTCGGGGAACGCGACGAGGTCGTCGGCGTTGCGCAGGAACTCGACCAGGGTGATGGGACCGATGTCGAGATCTCCCCGCACCAGCTTCTCGCTGAGCTTCTCCGGGGTGTCCTTCGTCAGCTCGAAGTCGAGGAGTGTGCCCGTTCTCGCGAGCCCCCAGTACAGGGGCAGGCAGTTCAGGAACTGGATGTGGCCGACGCGCGGCCGGGTGCGTGAATTGTCCACATCGTGAGGCTAGACCCTGTTGACTGACGTACGATGGGCACCCCCACCGTCAACCCGACACGAGCGAGATCAAACGTCCGGGTGACGTGATCTTGGCCTCTATTGCTTTCGGCTGCCTGCATGCTAGGCTCGCCGCAAGTTGCAGTTTGGTTTCCCTTGCAGTACAGAGCCTGCGGAGCATGTGACCGCGGGCTCTAGTCGTTTTCAGACGTATGCAGTTGTGCGGCACCGTTTCACACTTGCAGGTTCTGGAGCAGGGCAACCCTTTGGGCCCAAGGAGGGCTTATGGCTACCGGAACCGTGAAGTGGTTCAACGCCGAAAAGGGCTTTGGCTTTATCGCCCAGGAGGGCGGCGGCCCGGACGTCTTCGTCCACTACTCCGCCATCAACGCGAGCGGTTTCCGTTCGCTGGAGGAGAACCAGCAGGTCTCCTTCGACGTGACCCAGGGCCCGAAGGGCCCGCAGGCGGAGAACGTCACCCCCGTCTGAGACTCCTGAGTCTCTGATCCGGACCTGAGTGCAGTACCCAAGGAGCCCCGTGCCGCAAGGCAGCGGGGCTCCTGCCTTTTCCCGTGCGGCGCCCGTACGGCGCTACAGGTGCTGCATGACCAGCACGAACGTCGTCCCTGGCAGCAGCGCCTCGTAGGAGTGCGCCACATCCCCGCGGTAGGCCATGTAGTCCCCGGGCTCCAGCTCGACCTCCTCGCCCTTCGGCCCCGCCTTGACCCGCCCGGTGCTCACGATCAGGTGTTCGACCGAGCCGGGGATGTGCGGCTCCGAGTCACGGGCCGCGCCGGGCTCCGCGGTGATCCGGTAGATGTCCCGCCGCGCCCCGGGCGGACTGGAGGACAGCAGCGCGCCGACGTAGTTCGCCTGCTCGGACGCCACCGACGGGCCCTGCCCCGCCCGGATGACCTGCACCGACGGTGCCGGCGGCTCCACCAGGGCACTGAACGGCACCCCCAGCGCCACCGCCAGCGCCCACAGCGTCTCCACGCTCGGGTTCCCGCTGCCCCCCTCCAGCTGCGACAACGTCGATTTCGCGATCCCGGCCCGCTTGGCGAGCTCGGACAGCGAGAGCCCGACGCGGGCGCGCTCCCGCCGCAGCGAGGCGGCGATCCACTCCAGGGGCAGTCGGGCGGGCGGCTGGCTGTCGGACATGCTGTTCGCTCCATCGGTACGAACGTTCGCCTTGACGAACGCGGCATCTACTGTCCACTGTAGAGAACATGCGTACGGCAGAGCGAACACCGCGCCTTCCCTTCGCCCCGGATCTGATCCGGGACGCCTCCCTCGTCTGGCTCGCCAGCGGCATCGTCGGCGTCTCCTTCGGCGCGATCGCCGTCGCCGGCGGGCTGCCGGTGTGGGTGCCGGTGGTGATGTCCCTCGTCGTCTACGCGGGATCCGCCCAGTTCAGCGCGGTCGGCGTGCTGCTCGCCGGCGGCGGTCCGCTCGCCGCGGCGGCCACCGGCCTGCTCCTGAACACCCGCACGGCGGCCTTCAGCCTCGCCGTGGCGGACGCCCTCGGCAAGGGCCGTCCGGCACGGCTCGTCGGGGCGCACCTCGTCACCGACGAGACGGTCGCCTTCGCTCTCGCCCAGAGCGATCCGGTACGACGTCGCACGGCGTTCTGGGTCTCGGGGCTCGGCCTGTTCGCCGTGTGGAACATCGGTGTCCTGGCCGGAGCCCTCGCCGGTGACGCCCTCGGCGACACGGCCCGCTACGGCCTGGACGCGGCCTTCCCCGCCGTCCTCGTCGCCCTGGTGCTGCCCGCGCTGCGGGAGGACGCGGCCGTACGACGATCCGCGGTGCTCGGCGCCTGCGTGGCGCTGGCCCTGGCTCCCGTCGCCCCGGCCGGGGTCCCCGTGCTGCTGGCCCTGGCAGGACTCCTCGCCTTCGGCCGGAGGCGGTCGGCATGAGCGCGACGGTCGCCATGATCCTGGCGCTGGCGGTCGGGACGTACGCCTTCCGGCTGGTCGGCCCGGCCCTGCACGGACGCGTCGAACTCCCCGCACGTGTGCAGGAACTGCTCTCCGCCGGTGCCGTCGTGCTGCTGACCGCGCTGCTCGCGACGGGGGCGTTGACCGAGGGCGGCGGCTTCGCCGGGTGGGCGCGGCCGATCGGGGTGCTGGTCGGGGGTGTGCTGGCCTGGCAGAAGGCGCCGTTCGTGGTGGTGGTGCTGGGGGCGGCGGGAACCGCAGCGGTGTTGCGGGCGTTCGGAATGGCGTAGCGGATCTCAGGGGGACGATCAGTGCAGAAGCATGAACACGAAGAGGGCAGCGGATCCACGGCCGAGAGCCGCTGGGCGCTCTGTATATCCGTCGGGCTCTCGCTCGGCACGGCTCTCGGCCTGCTGCTGGGGATGGACGTCTTCGACGACCTCGGACTCGGGCTGGCCCTGGGGATCGGGCTGGGTACGGCCGTGGGGGCGGGAGTCGGCGTGGGGATGACGCGGCGGCAGGGCGAATAGGCGCCTGTCGGCCAACAGGCCTCTGCCGAGACGCCGTTGTCAGTGGTGGTGGCTAGGGTCCCGGAGCATGGCCGACTCCGATTTCCTGACCAGTACCCGGGCGTTCTACGACACCATCGCCGAGGACTACGCCGAGCGCTTCCGTGACGAGTTGACGGCGACGCCGATCGAGCGGGGGTTGATCGACGCCTTCGCCGCACTCGTGGGGAAGGGCGCCGCGGTGGCCGACCTCGGGTGCGGGCCGGGGCGGGTGACCGCGTATCTGGACTCCCTCGGGCTATCGGTCTTCGGGCTCGACCTGTCGGCGTCGATGCTGGCGATCGCCCGGCGGGAGAACCCGGGGCTGCGGTTCGAGCAGGGGTCGATGCTGGAGCTGGACGTGGCCGACGGATCGCTCGCGGGGGTCGTGTCCTGGTACTCGTCCATCCACACCCCTGTGGAGAGACTTCCCTCCCTCTTCGCCGAGTTCAGGCGGGTCCTGGCCCCGGGCGGCCATCTGCTCGTCGCCTTCCAGGTCGGCGACGAACCGAAGCGCCACGACCGGCCCTTCGGCCATGACGTGATCCTCGACTTCCAGCGGCGGCGGCCGGAGGCGATCGTGGAGCTGCTGGAGGCGGCCGGGTTCGCGATGGTCTCGCGGACGGTGCGCGAACCCGGCCACGAGTGGGAGTCCACGAAGCAGGCGTTCCTGATCGCCCGCAGGCCTGTCTAGAGATCCCTGGCCGCGATGTAGCCGAACGTCATCGCCGGGCCGATCGTCGAGCCGGCGCCGGCGTAACTGCGGCCCATGACCGCGGCGCTGGCGTTCCCTGCGGCGTACAGACCGGAGATGACCGAGCCGTCCTCCCTCAGCACCCGCGCCCGGGCGTCCGTGCGCAGACCGCCCTTGGTGCCGAGGTCGCCGGGGACGATACGGAAGGCGTAGTAGGGCGGCAGCCAGAGGGGGGCGAGGCAGGAGTTGGGGAGGACGGAGGGGTCCGTGTAGTAGTGGTCGTAGGCGCTGTCGCCGCGGTGGAAGTCGGTGTCCGTGCCCTGCCGGGCGAGGGAGTTGAAGCGGTCGACGCTCGTGCGCAGCGCCGTCGGCGGGACACCGATGGCGGTGGCGAGGGCGTCGAGACTCCAGGCCTTCTTGGCGGCGCCCGAGCTGTACCAGTCGTCGGGGAGGACGAAGGTCGGCGCGACGTCCTTGAAGAGGTACCGGTTGCGGTAGTTCTGGTCGGTGATCAGCCAGGCCGGGATGTCGGGGTCGGTGGGGTTGCGCTCGTACATCGTGTGGACGACGTCGCTGTAGGGACCGGCCTCGTTGACGAAGCGCCGGCCTGCGGCGTTGACGAGGAGAGTGCCCGGGAGGGTGCGTTCGGCGAGACAGAAGTACGGCTGGCCCGGGAGCGGAATGGCGGGCCCCCACCAGGCGTCGTCCATGAGCGCGACGCCCGCGCCGACGCGCTGCCCCGCCCTTATCCCGTCCCCGGTGTTCTCCTTCGCGCCGACGGTCCAGTCGATACCGATGGGCTGCTGCTGGTACTGGGTGCGCATGGCGAGGTTGTGCTCGAACCCCCCGGAGCCGACGATGACGCCTCGGCGCGCGCGGTAGAGACCGCCGGGGACCACCGCCCCGGCCACGGTCCCGTTCTCGACGAAGAGGTCGGTGAGCGGGGTGTTCAGCCTGACCGGCACGCCCGCGTCCAGCAGCCCCTTGCGCAGTCCGGCGGCGAGCGACTGCCCCATGGTGAGGGGCGTCTGCCCGAGGGTGAGCGCCTTGGTGCCGCGGGCCAGACACTCCGTGGCGACGGCGAGACCCTTGACGCTCACGGCGGAGAGGGCGAGCCACTTGTAGTCGGCGCTGAAGACGACCATGCCGTCCGGGACGGCCATGTACGGCGGGTTCAGGTGGGCGAGTTCGGCGCCCAGGATGTTGCCGTCGAGGTAGTCGGGCTCGATGGAACGCCCGTTGGGCAGACCGCCCGGCAGCTCCGGGTAGTAGTCGCTGTACCCCTCCATCCAGCGGAACCGCAGCGGGCTGTTGGCCATGACGAAGGAGATCATGGCGGGGCCGTTGGCGAGGAAGGCCTGCTGCCGGGCCGCGGGGATCTCGGGCCCGACGACCGCGGCGAGATAGGCAGCGGCCTTCGCGGGGGTGTCCGGTACGCCGGCCGCGAGGATCACGGAGTTGTTGGGGATCCAGATCCCGGCACCGGAACGGGCCGCGGACCCGCCGAAGGTGGGCGCCTTCTCCAGGACGACACAGCTCAGACCCCGTTTGGCAGCGGTGAGGGCGGCGGTCATGCCGGCGGCACCGGAGCCGATGACGACGACGTCGTACGTCCCGAGCAGGGGCAGGTCGGCGGCACGGGCGCTCTGCTGCACCCCGGTCGCCACGGCCAGTCCGGCGGCCGCGGTGGTACCGAGGAGCTGCCTGCGGGTGGGTCTCGGTCCTGTGGGGTCCGCACTGGTGGTCGTCATGGTCACTCCCGCCCGATATCGGGTTTTCTGAGGGTGTGTCAGAAATGGGAATGTGACGCGGGGACCATGTGAAGTCAAGGGCCGTGCACGGGGGTTGGGCCGAGGAGTACGGAGCGACAGTCCTCGTACGCGGGTCGGCTCAGGAGCATGCGGAAGCGGGTGAAGAGGGCGAGCAGGTCGGGGCCGTGACGGTCCCGGAAGGCCGGGTCCTCGGCGGCGAGGTCGATTTCGTTGGCGGCGGTGAGCTCGGCGAAGTCCTGGCGGAGGCCGGGGCCGGGGACGTATGCGCGCCCGGTGAAACGGTCGTGGAACGGTGAGCCGGGATCCGCGAGCCTCGGATACGTGGCCCTGCGGTCGCAGCTCGCGTAGAAGTACACGATCGCCTCCGCCTCCTCACCGATCGTCGCCACGAGATCGGAACGCCGGTCGAGCGGGAGCAGCACCTGCGCGAAGCCGTCGGTGCCGTAGAAGGCGTGGCACAGGCCCGCGAGTCGGAGGGCGGGGCGGGCGTTCCAGGTGGCGAGTCGGGTACGGACGCGATGGAGGTGGGCGAGGAGCGTACCGCCGGGGTGGGGCATCTTCTCGGCGCCCAACTCCCTTAGGAACGAGTCGGCTTGGGTCATCGAGTCGTACGCCATGGGATGTCCCTTCGGCCGGGTGGGTCGGCACCCGCTCCGTCCCGGGGTGGAGCGGGTTGCCGCCCGTTGGGCCCTGGGTTGATCGTCGTACACGTGCTGAGGCCAGTCAATCCTTGGGATTTATCGCTGGACCCAAGTGCTAGCTTGGATGTCATGACCCTCGACGACCTGCGGGTGTTCGTGGCGGTGTGCCGGGCCGGGAGCCTGAGCGCGGTGGCCCGGGAGCTGGGGTGTACGCAGTCCGCGGTGAGCCAGCATGTGAAGCGGCTGGAGCGGGAGACGGGGGTCGCGCTGCTGGAGCGGCAGCCGCGGGGCGTCTCGCCGACGCGGGCGGGCCGTCTGCTGGAGACGGCGGCCGCGGAGGGCATCTCCGGACTGGACCTCGCCGTACGGCAGTTGCGCGATCTGGTCGACGGCGAGAGCGGGTTCGTGCGGGTGGCCACGGGGGCGACGACCGTACGGCACTTCATGGGGGACGCGGTCGTGGAGTACCGCCGCCGGTATCCGCGCGTGAACCTGGAGTTCCGTACGGTGAGTTCGGGGCGCGGCAGCTTCGACGCGCTGGCGGACGGCACCTTGGATCTGGCGTGGATCACGCTCGGACCGCCGGTGCGGGGCATTGAGCAGCGCGTGGTGGCGGAACTGCCGTGGGTGCTGGCGGTGCGTTCCGACGATCCGCTGGCGGCGCGCGAGCGGTTGCAGGCGGCCGCCGATCTCACGGACGTACGCCTGATCGGACTGCCACCGAACTCCGCCTCCGCCGCCCATCTGGACGCGGCCTGCGCGGAGTTGGGGGTGCGGTTCGCCTATGACACCAGCGTCGCCGACTGGGACACGGCCCTGCTGCTGGCCGAGCTGGGAGTGGGGCGGGCGGTGGTGCCGGTCCTGCCGGGGCTGGCGGCGACCGGTTCGGGTGAGCTGAGGCTGATCCCGCTGCCGGATCTGCGTCCGCTGCCGGTGGGGTGGGCCGTACGGCGGTGGGATGCGCTGAGTCCGCCGGCGCGGGCGTTCGCGGACACGGTGGTGGAGTGGCGGGGGCGACGGGTGAGCGGGGGGTCGTGAAGCGGGCGGGGCGCGATGGCGGTGGTGCTGCCCTCCGGGAGAGAGCAGCACCATGATCAGCCGTTGCTACCGGTCACCCCTGCGGGAACGCGGCCACCACGTTCAGGTCCTTGGCACCGGTACCCGTGATACCGGCTGCCGTCCCCGGAAGCAGCACGCCACCGTTGTAGTAGTCGCTGGACACCAGCAGGTCCTTGTCGCCGTCGCGGTCGATGTCGCGCAGGCGGACGAGCTGGCCGAAGCAACCGAACTCGGTCGGAGTGCCGGGCACGCCGGCGGTGGCCCGGGTGAACCACTGCGAGTTCTTGCCGGTGAGACCGGACGTGCCGCCGCGCAGGACGTGGACGCCGCCCGCGGTCGCCTTGGAGCTGACGGTCTCCTCCCAGACGCCGACCGCCAGATCCGGGTAGCCGTCGCCGTCGGTGTCTCCGGCGGAGATGCTGTCGCCGAAGCCGTCGCCCTTGGTCGCTGCCGTCGCCACACCCGAAGTCGCCTGCGAAATACGGTACTTCGTCGTCGGGGCCGTGCTGCCGCCGCGCCAGACGACCACCGAACCGGCGTAGTTGTTGTACCGGGTGTCGCTGACCGCGAGGTCGCCGTAGCCGTCCTTGTTGAAGTCGGCGACGACGCCGGTGGGGCTGTAGTCGGGCTTGGAGCTGTTGACGACCGTCTGCTTGCCCGGCTTGACCGTGGAGCCGCCGCGCAGGAACCACACGTCCTGGGTCATCTTGTCGTCGTGGTAACCCTGGCCGAGGACGAAGAGGTCCGTGGCCTTGTCCTTGGTGACCTTGCCGGCGACCAGGCCGGTGGGTTCGAGGAGATCGTCGGCGACGTGCTTGGTGACCGAGCCGGTGCTGCCGGACTTGGTGAACCCGCCACGGTAGATGTAGACGGTGTCGACGCCATTGGTGACCGCCAGGTCGGCCTTGCCGTCGCCGTTGAAGTCGCCGGTCTCGATCTGGTCGCCGAAGCCGTAGTGGGCGTGGGCGGTGACCTTGAGGCGGACGGCGCCGGTGCCGGAGAGGCCCGTCTTCGCGCCCCACAGAATGGTGACCGCGCCCGCGCCGGTCTTGGTACCGATCTTCTCCGAGGAGTCGGCGACGGCCAGGTCGGCGTACCCGTCACGGTTGAAGTCGGCGGCGGCGAGGTCGTCGCCGAAGGAGTCGGCGTAGTCGCCGGCGTCCCCGGGCGTTCCGGGGACGCCCGCGGTGGCCTGCGTGAACGTCTTGCTGGTGGTGCCGGGGCCGGTGGCGGTCCCGTACGTGACGGTGAACTCGCCACCGAGGCTCGCCGAGGCGAAGTCGCGGTAGCCGTCCCCGTTGAAGTCGTCGGCGTACTTCGCCGGGGTGGCGGCGGTGGCGGTGCCCACGGAGAGGGTGAGCAGCCCGCCGGTCAGGGACACGGCGGCGGCCGTGGCGAGCGCCGGCCGAAGGTTGATACGCGTGAACATGCGTCTCCTGCGGTGATCTAAGTCAGTGGGTAGGAGACTCACGATGGCCGCTGATGGTTGTGCCCTTGTGTGACTCGGGTTCCTTGAGGGGGAGTTCCGCCCAGACCGTCTTGCCCACGACGCGTTCCATGACGCCCCAGGTCCGGCTGAGCAGCGTCACGAGGAGCAGGCCTCGGCCTCCCTCGGCGTCCGGATCGGTGACGTAGCGGAGTGGGCGGTCGGCTCGGGGGTCGCTGACTTCGATACGGAGCGTGGGCCCGGACTCGGAGTGGAGGAGCCCGAGGCGGAGTTCGAAGTCACGGCCGGGGAGTCTGGCGTGGGTGACGGCGTTGGCGGCGAGTTCGGCGACGACCTGCTGGGCGGTGGCGTTCACGTCGCTGTCGTAGGGGTGGCCCCAGGCGTCGAGTTGCTGCGCGGTGAGGCGGCGGGCGAGGCGGGCGCCGCGGGGAGTGGCGCTGAGGCGGGTGGAGATTTCGGCGTTCACATCACAGAGAGTGGCGACTTGTATTTACGCTGGCCAGATGCGGCGCGACGACTCTGGGTAGCTGTACGTGTGCCGTCGGTCCAGGGTACGAGCAGTCGAGCGGGAGGGCGGATCGCGTGGATGAGCGGAGGCCGGAGACACCGACCGAAGTCGACGGGACGACCGGGTTGTTCACCGCGCTGGGCAAGATGCTCAAACTGCTGCGGGAACGGAAGGGGCTGACCCAGAAGGAGTTCGGGAAGCTGTTGGGATACGGCTCCGACATGATCTCCGCCATGGAACGCGGCGTACGGGTGATCCGTCCGGAGATCCTGGAACAGGCCGACGAAATCCTGGACGCCGGGGGTCTGTTGAAGGAGGCAGTTCCCGAAGTGAGGGAGGCGATGACCAAGGTCCGGACTCGACATCCGGAGTGGTATCGGAGTTACGCCGGGTTGGAGGCGGAGGCGGTTGAGCTGCACTTCTACGCCAACAACGGTGTCCCGGGGTTGTTGCAGACCGAGGATCACGCGCACGTCGTGTTCGCGAAACGGCGGCCGTTCCTCGACGAGGTGACGATCGAGAGGCGGGTCGCGGACCGGCTCTCCCGGCAGCAGGTCTTCGAGCGGCGGCCCGCGCCGATCGTGAGCTATGTCCTCGAAGAGGTTGTGCTGGACCGCCCCATCGGCGGAAGTCGCGTGCATGCGGACCAGCTTCGACGCCTGGTGAGCGTGGGACAGCTGCAGAACGTCGAGATCCAGGTGATGCCGACGGCGGTGGAGGAACATCCCAACCCGGGAAGCGGGTTCAACCTGTTGGTGCCCAAGGGCCATGGGCAGGTGGCGTATACAGAATCGCAGGGGTACCCCCGCTTGATCACCGATCCAGAAGAGGTCCGGAGGATCGCGGACCGCTATGGGATCATGCGAGCGATGACCCTCTCCCCTTCGGAGACCCGGAAGCTGATCGAGCAGAAGCTGGAGGAGCTATGAACAACGAGCAGCTCACCTGGTTCAAGTCCAGCTACAGCGACGGCGAGGGCGGCGAGTGCCTGGAGGTCGCCCTCACTCCCGCCACGGTCCACCTCCGCGACTCGAAGCACCCCGCCGGCCCTCGTGTGGCCCTCGCCTCGGCTGCCTGGTCGGTTTTCTTGTCAGGGGAGTTGGTCGGAGACAGTCGCTAGCGCTTCGGCTGCGGCCAGGGCATGGGTGGCCATCGCCCGCACGTACCGGTCCTTGTCCACCTTGGCCCGTTCCCGGAGCAACGGGATCGTCGCTGGGTGGGCCGGCCAGCCGAACGCGAGCGATTGCAGGGCGGCGATGCGCGGGTAATCGTCCGTATCGGCAACGGTCCGCTCCCTCAGGAGCGCGGCCCCTTCCTCACCCTCCTCGCACACGGCCCACCAGCGCAGCGCGTCGGCCCGGATCCTGGGATCGGCATCGCGGACTCCCCGATCCCGGAAGATCGCGCGGGCGGCGTCATCGTCTCCCATGCTCGTGGCCAGCAGTGCCAGCGCCACTTCCCTGACTGCCGCGGCGCTGTCTCCGGCGACACACGCACGGATCGCAGCCCGAACGTCGCCTGGCTCCGGGTTGAACCTCGTCGCACGCAGCGCCTCCGCCCTGACCTCCTCGTCCACGTCGTTCACAAGCCGGTTGAGTGTCAGATCCCACGTGCCGGCATCGTGGCTCCTGTACCCACATAAGTCGGTCACCGAGGACTCGCGCACATCACGGTCAGGGTCGTCGAGCAGATGCTTCCGGACGAGCTGCCAGGTGCCCTCATCCTCTCTCCCCAACCTCACCAAACCACGGAGCGCCGATTCCCGAACCTGACCACCAGAGTCGTCACCGAGACGCTCTCGAAGGAATTCCCGGGTACCGGTGTGGGAACCCGCTGTCTGCCACATCACGGTGCAAGCCGCACCCCGGACCCGTTGGTTCAGGTCGCCGAGCGCCCGCCGACGGAGGAAGTCCCACGTGTCGGCATCGTCGCGGCCGAGGGTGCGCAACCCGTACAAGGCGTCCACTCGAACAAGCCAGTGCTTGTCCTCGACGGCAGCTCTCTGCGCAAGCTCCCAGTCACCCATCTGCTCAACCATCAGCAGCATGGCCGTGTTTCGGACCATGTCGTCCGGATCCTCGATCGCCCGGCTGCGGACCAACGTCTGAATGCTCTCCTCGTCGAGCAGGCTTCCAAGACCGGCGACTGCACGTTCCCGAGCATCGCTATGAGGGTCCTCGACAGCTAGTCGGCACAGCAGCGCCCTGACCTCGGGGTCCTGAATCCGGTACTCAGCCACCAGGGACACCGCTTCGCAACGGGCAGCCGCATCACCCCCGGAGCCTGCGAACTCGACAATCGGCTCCCACAGAGC
>NZ_JBSFUY010000028.1:0-123831 GCF_053592055.1 Streptomyces sp. NPDC002817 | reverse complement strand
CCCTTGTCGAGGGCCTCGCGCGGCGTGGAGAAACGCACCGGGGAGCCGTCCACGAGGAACTCGCCCTCGGTGTGCTGGTGCAGCCCGGAGATGATTTTGATGAGGGTGGACTTGCCGGCGCCGTTGTCACCGAGGACACAGGTGACCTGGCCGGGGTGGACGGACAGGCTCACGCCGTGCAGGGCGTGGATGTTGCCGTACGACTTGCCCGTGGCCTTGAGTTCGACGACGGGGGCGTCTTCACGCGTGATGTCGGGGGTGGTTGTCATGGTGTGGGTCACCTCCGGGTCGCCGCGCGGCTGACCCACAGATTGATGAGCGTGGCGCCGAGGAGCATCACGCCGAGGAAGGCCTTGAACCAGTCCGGGTTCCAGCCGGCGTAGACGATGCCCTGCTGCACCATGCCGAACATGAACGCGCCGAAGACCGGGCCGATCGCACTGCCGGCGCCGCCGGTCAGCAGACAGCCGCCGATGACGGCCGCCGCGATGTAGATGAGTTCCTGGCCGACGCCTTCGCCGGACTGCACGGTGTTGAAGGCGAACAGCTGGTGCATGCCGACGAACCAGGCGCCGAAGCCGACCAGCATGAACAGCGAGATCTTCGTGAACGTCACGGGGACACCCACGGCCCGTGCGGAGTCCTTGTTGCCGCCGACCGCGAAGATCCAGTTGCCGTAGCGGGTACGCAGCAGCACCCAGGTGGCGAGGGCGGCGAAGACCAGCCACCACACCACGGTGATCTTGACCTCGACACCGCCGACGTCGAAGGACGAGGCGAAGACCGCTTTGGCCTGGGAGAAGCCGTCCATGTCGCTGATGTCGTCGGTCGCCACGTTGCCGGTGACGAGCTTGGTGACCGCGAGGTTGACGCCCTGGAGGATCAGGAACGTGCCCAGGGTGATCAGGAAGCTCGGCAGTCCGGTCCTGACCAGCAGCCAGCCATTGAGGAAGCCGACGGCGAGGGACGTCGCCAGGGCCAGGAGCACGCCCACCCATACATTCATCGACAGCTGGTAGGTGATCATGGCCGCGGTGAGCGCCGAGGCGATGACCGCGACACCGGACGACAGGTCGAACTCGCCGCCGATCATCAGCAGCGCGACCGGAAGCGCCATGATCCCGATGGTCGAGGACTGGTACAGGATGTTGGCCATGGAACCGGCGTCGCGCATCGGCGGCGCCGTGATCAGGAAGAAGACCAGCACCGCGAGGGCGCCGAGGAAGACACCCACCTCGGGCCGGGCGAGCAGCCTGAGCGCCGTCGAGCGCTGTGCGGTGCGCCCGTCCGTCTCCTTGGGGCCGGGGGCCGGCGGTGTGGTCACCGCCGGCTCAGCCTGCTGGGTCACGCTCATCACCGGGTGCCCTTCGCGGCGAACCCGGCGACGGCCTTGACGTTGGACTTGTCGACGAAGGCCGGACCGGTCAGCACCGGCTGCTCACCGCCGCCGCTGAAGTTGCCGTTGTTCTTGTAGAGCCAGAGGGAGTCGACGGCCAGGTAGCCCTGGAGGTAGGGCTGCTGGTCGACGGCGAACTCGATGGTGCCGGCCTCGATCGCCTTGACCAGGTCCTTGTTGAGGTCGAAGGTGGCGATCTTCGCCTTGCTGCCGGTCTCGTCCACCGCCTGCACGGCGGTCAGCGCGATCGGTGCGCCCAGGGTGACGACCTCGTCGATGGAGCTGTCCTGCTTGAGCTTCGCCGTGATGGTCGACTTCACGGACGGCATGTCGGTGCCGTTGACGTAGAGGATGTCGGTCTTGCCGCCGAAGGCCTTCTTCACACCGGCGCAGCGCTGTTCGAGGTTGACGGCACCCTGGGCCTGGATCACGCACAGGGCGTGCTTGACGCCGGTGCCGTCGATCTTCTTGCCGAGCGCCTCGCCGGAGATCGACTCGTCCTGGCCGAAGAACGACAGCAGGCCCTGCTCCTTCCAGACGTCAAGGCCCGCGTTGAGGCCGACCACCGGGATGCCGGCCTTCTCCGCCTTGGCGACGACGTCCTCGAGGGCGTCCGGCTTGGCGAGGGTGACGGCGATGCCGTCGACCTTCTGGTCGATGGCGTTCTGGACCAGGGCGGCCTGGTCGGAGGCGGTCTCGTCGTTGGAGTAGATGAGCTTGATGTTGTCCTTCGCGGCGGCGGCCTCGGCGCCCTTGCGGATGGTGTCCCAGAAGGTGTCTCCGGAGGGCGCGTGGGTGACCAGCGCGATGGTCAGACGGGGGGTGTCGGCCTTGCCGGCGGAGACACCGGCGGCGCTCTCCTCGGCCTTCTTGCCCCCGGAGCTGCTGGAGCAGCCGGCGAGGACCAGGGCGGCCGCGGCGGCCACGGCCACTGCTGGGGCGATTCTGCGGGAACGGGGGAGGGACATACGGCTCATGCGGGGTGCACCTCACTGTGCAGAACTGGGAGGGGAGGGTGGATCACCGTCCGCCGTACGGGCCGGTCGCGGCCGTTTCCAGGGGCGTGGTGGCGCCTGGAGGCGGAGTCGGAACGGTGCGGGCAGTAGGGATGGCTGCCGCGCTCTCCGGACGACTTCGTTGGAACATCAGGACAATTTAAAGCGCTTTAAGTCCTGGTACTATCAGCCTTGTTTCGTGAGGGTGTCAAGGGTGTTGCACGAGGAGATTTACCGCGGGGAGGCACAGGTGGGCGACGGCGAATCCGCGCGTCACCGGAACGGCACGCACAAACGCCCCAGGCTGGAGGACGTGGCCGCCCGGGTGGGCGTCTCCACGGCATCCGTCTCCCTGGTGCTGCGCGGCGTGTCCGGTCCGAGTGAGCGGACCCGGCAGCGTGTCCTGAAAGCGGCGGCCGACCTCGGCTACCAGGTGGACCGCACCGCCAGCACCCTGGCCAGCCGACGCAGCCGGCTGCTCGGCGTCATGGTCGACATCCGCAGCCCCTTCCACGCCGAACTCGTCGAGCACCTGCACACCGCGGCCGAGGATGTCGGCTACGACCTGGTTCTGAGCACCCTGACCCGCACCCGCGACGAGCAGACCGCCGTGGAGACGCTGCTGGCCTTCCGTAGCGAGGCGCTGATCCTCCTCGGCCCGACCTCGCCCGCGGACGTGCTCGCGACCCTCGACAACAAGGCCCCCGTCATCGCGGTCGGCCGCCGGATCGCCGACGCCGCCCTGGACGTCGTACGCACCGCGGACGACGACGGCGTCGGCCAGATCATCGACCACCTGGTCGGGCTCGGCCACCGTGAGATCGTCTACGTCGACGGCGGCAAGGGCGTCATCGCCACCGACCGCCGCCGCGGCTACCGCGCAGCGATGCGCCGCCACGGTCTGGACGAACACATCCGCGTCCTCACCGGCGACCACACCGAAGCGGCCGGTGAACGCGCCGCCCGCCACCTCCTCGACGGTCCCGGACTCCCCACCGCGGTCGTGGCGTTCAACGACCAGTGCGCCATCGGCGTGCTCGCCGCCCTCGCGCGCGTCGGCGTCTCCGTCCCCGGCCGGATCTCCGTGGTCGGCTACGACGACGACACGCTCTCCCGGCTGAGCTGCTTCAACCTGACCACCGTCAGCCAGAGCGCCCGAGAACAGGCCCGGCACGCGGTGACCGCGGCCGTCGAACGCCTCGACCAGGACCGCACCGAACCCCGAGAGGTCGTCCTGAACCCACGGCTCGTCCTTCGCGGGACCACGGCGGAACCTGCCTGACGCACCGCGCAGGGCATTAGCGTGCTCGCATGGACGATCCCGGTGTTGCTCATGGCTTCACGTCGGTGGACTCGCAGTCCCGGCCCGGCGACTGGGTGCAGGTCCTGGACCGGGTGGCCGCGGAGCCGTTCTACGCCGCCTACAAGCAGCGGTTGCAGGAGTTGCTGCGCCCCGCGGCGGGCGGACTGTTCCTGGAGGTCGGAGCGGGTACGGGGGACGCCGCGCAGGCACTGCGCTCGCGTTGGAGGGCCGAAGTCGTCGCGGTCGACAGCTCCTTGACGATGGTCGCGCAGGCGCGGGAGCGAGGACTGGCGCATGCCTGCGTCGCGGACGGCCACCGGCTGCCGTTCGGCGCGGACCGGTTCGACGGTGCCTGGGCCGACCGGGTCCTGCAGCATGTCGCCGAGCCCGCCCGGGTGCTGGACGAACTGCTGCGTGTGGTCCGCCCCGGTGGCCGGGTCGCGCTGGCGGACCCCGACTACGACACCCAGGTCCTCGACATCGACGGCCAGGACCTCGCCCGCCGGGTGCTGCGCTTCCGCGCCGACGTGCTGCTGCGCAACGGCACCCTGGCCCACCGGCACGGCGGCCTCCTCGCGGCGCGTGGCCTCGACGACATCACGGTGGAGGCCCGCACGCTGGTCGTCCGCGATCCGTCGGCGGTCGACCACGTCATGGGCCTGCGCACCTGGGCGCATACGGCCGCGGCCCGCGGCCACCTCGATCCGGCGGACGCGGACCGCTTCGTGGTCCAGTTCGACGAGGCCGCGCGCACGGGTTGTTTCACCTACGCCGTCACGTTCTTTCTGACCGCGGGCACTGTGCCGGCCGGGTGGGTCACGCCAGGGTGACCTCGACCGGCAGCTTCTTGATGCCGTTGACGAAATTGGAGCGGACGCGGGGGACGGCGCCGGTCAGTTTGATGTCGGCGATCCTCGGGATGAGCTCCTCGAACATGATGCGGATCTCGGTGCGGGCGAGCAGGTTGCCCAGGCACAGATGGGGGCTGCCCTTGCCGAAGGTGACATGGTCGTTGTGCTGCCGGGTGACGTCGAGGTCGTAGGGATCGGCGAAGACCGCCTCGTCGCGGTTGCCGGAGGCGTACCACATGACGACCTTGTCGCCCTCCTTGATCCGCTTGCCGCCGAGTTCGACGTCCCGGGTCGCGGTGCGGCGGAAGTGGTAGACCGGGGAGGCCCAGCGCAGGAACTCCTCGACCGCCGTGGGGATCAGGGACGGATCGTCCTTCAGCTTCGCGAGCTGCTCCGGGTGTTGCAGCAGGGCCAGCATGGAGTGGGAGATGGTGTGCCGGGTGGTCTCGTTGCCGGCCACCACCAGGAGCAGGAAGTAGTTGTCGAAGTCCTGCGCGGACAGCGGGATCCCGTCGCGCGGGACCGTGTTGACGAGCTTCGACACCAGGTCCTGGCCGTCGCCGCCGCGCCGCTGCCGCGCCAGCTCCCGCCCGTACTCGAACACTTCGATCGACGCGGGGGAGCGGAACGGCAGATCGCGGTACTTCTCGCTCTCCTCGCTGTGCAGCAGTACGTCCGCGTAGTCGGGGTCGGTGTTGCCGATGATGCGGTTGCCCCAGTCGATGAGCTGCTGGTTGTCCTGCGGCGGCACGTCGAGGAGACGGGCCAGCACGTTGATCGGGAAGTCCGCGGCGACATCGGCGACGAAGTCGAACGTGCCCTTGGCGAGGGCCGCGTCCAGGGTCTTGGCCGTCAGTCCGCGCAGGAAATCGCCGTAGCTGTTGATGACGCTCGCGCCGAACTGCCGCTGGATCACGCTGCGCAGGGCGCGGTGGCGGACACCGTCCATCTCCAGGATGGAGGCGCGCTTCTTGATCTGGTCGTCGTCGACCTCTTCGAGGTTGACGAACCGTGTCGAGGTGAACGTCTCGGCGTCACGGTCGACGGTGGCGATGTCCGCGTGCCGGGTCACCGCCCAGAAGCCGGAGTTGGGGGCCTCCTCGGGCTGCCAGTGCACCGGGTCCTCGTGTCGCAGGGTGTGGAACATCCGCCAGGGGGTGACCCCGTCGGTGAAGTTGTCGAGGTCGGCCAGGTCGATGTCCGACAGGGGCATCGGCTCGTGCACGGCAGGGGTCAGGATCTCGGTCATCGGTGGCTCCTCGGCGTCACAGGTGGTAGGCGTATTCGGTGAACTCCCAGTCGGTGACGTGCCGTTGGAAGCGTTCGACCTCATTGCGCTTGTAGGTCAGGAAGGAGGCGGTGAACTCCTTGCCGAGGACGTCGGCCAAGGCGGTGTCCGCCTCCAGCGCGTCCAGGGCGCCGGTCAGGGTCGTCGGCAGCATGGCCGACCGGTCGGTGTCGTAGCCGTAGCCCTCCAGCGGGGCCGGCGGCTCCTCGCCCGCCCGGACCCCGAGCAGGGCGGCGGCGATCGTGCCCGCGATCAGCAGATACGGATTGGCGCTCGCGTCGCCGAGCCGCAGCTCGAGACGGGCACCGGAGCCGCGCTCCGGAGGGATGCGGAGCATGGCGCTGCGGTTGTCGAGCCCCCAGTCGATCAGCCAGGGCGCGAGGGTGTCCGGGCCGAAGCGTTTGTACGAGTTCACCGTCGGGTTGGCCAGTGCCGCCAGCGCGGGGGCGTGGGCGAGGATGCCCGCGAGGGCGTGCCGGGCCGTGGCCGAGAGACCGTACGCGCCGGCCGGATCGTCGAAGGCGTTGCGCGCACCTTCTTCGTCGGCGGTCTCGCAGGACAGGTGCAGATGGAACCCGGAACCGCCCGCGTCACCGAACGGCTTGGCCATGAAGGTGGCCAGGTTGCCCTCCTTGCGGGCCAGCTCCTTGACGGCCGCCTTGAAGCGGAAGGCGCGGTCGGCGGCGTCCAGGGCCTCGGAATGGGTCAGGTTGATCTCGTACTGTCCGCCGTCGAACTCGTGGTTGCCGGTGACGACCCCGAGGCCCAGGTCGCGCAGCAGGCGCAGGGTGCGCAACAGGTGGTTGTCGGGGTCGGAGCGCAGCCCGGCGGTGTAGACGGCGCCGGTGGTCTGCGGTGAACGGCGCCAGCCGGTGGGGGTGCCGGGGGCGGGCTCCAGCAGGAAGTACTCCAGCTCCGGGCCGACGATCGGCCGCAGGCCCTGCTCGGCACACCGTGCCAGGACGGTGCGCAGCAGGTCGCGGGGGGACTCGGGGGCGGGAGCCGAGGTCGCCGGGTCGACGACCTCGCCGAGGCAGGCGGCGACCCCGGGCTCCCAGGGCAGCACGGCCAGCGTCGACAGGTCGGGGCGTACCTGCACGTCCGGAAGGCCGGCGTCCAGACCGCCCGCGACCGGGACCACATCGCCCTGCGGGGTGGTGTGGTAGACGGCGCGGCAGAAGGCCAGACCGTGCGCGCAGGCCGTCGGCAGGTGGTCAAGGAGCACGTCACGGGCGCGGTCGGTGCCGATCAGGTCGGGGTAGACCACCCGGACCACGTCGACGCCCTCGGCGGCGAGCCGTTCCATGTGCCGGCGGATCTCTGGGGTGTCGGATGCGCTCACCGATGTCTCCTCAGGCGGATGGGTGGCGTGGGGAAGAGCGAGTCGGGCCGCGGGAAGAGACGGCGGACCCGGTAAGTCGTTTGGCTCCGAACGATATGAAGCGGTGTCTCGGCCCGCAAGGGGGTGGCCTCAAAAATTTATCCATCTGGACAGCTCTTGACCAGGGTCGAGCGGCTTCCTATGTTGTTTGAAGCCAAACGAGTCAGGGGAGTGGGCGCTCAGTGGTTCCCGCACCCCTTTGGCCCAGGGCCCGGCCGCCATCGGCCGGGCCCTCCATCCCCAGGAGGACCGCCATGAAGGTCGTCGTCGACATGAACAAGTGCCAGGACCACGGCCAGTGCGTCTTCGCCGCCCCGGACGTCTTCTCGCTGGACGACGACGGACACCTGCTCCACGTCTCCGACCCCGACGACGCCCTGCGCGACGAGGTCGAGGAAGCCGCCGACGTGTGCCCGTTGCAGGCCATCCGGATCGAGGGCTGAGCCCCATGACCGCACGCATCGTCGTCGCGGGCGCCTCGATGGGCGGCCTGCGCGCCGCCGAACAGCTCCGTGCCGCGGGCTGGACCGGGACGATCACCGTCGTCGGCGACGAACCCCACATGCCCTACAACCGGCCTCCACTGTCCAAGGAGGTCCTGGCGGGCAAGGCCCCTTTCGAGTCCCTTGCCTTCACCCCGAAGCCGGCCACCGCCGACGTGGAGTGGCGCCTCGGCACCGAAGTCACCTCGGCCCGGCTCACCGAGCGGACCGTCGCCCTCGACGACGGTTCGACCCTCCCGTACGACGGACTCGTCGTCGCCACCGGCATGCGCCCCCGGCGCCTGAACTGCCCCGGCCCGCGCACCGGCCGCCACACCGTCCGCACCCTCGCCGACGCCCAGGACCTCCGGGACGAACTGACCCGCCCCGGTGCCCGGGTGGTCGTGGTCGGCGCCGGGTTCATCGGCTGCGAGGTCGCCGCCACCGCCGTAGGACTGGGCGTGCGCGAGGTGACCGTCGTCGATCCGCTGCCCCTGCCCATGGTCGGCCCGCTCGGCGAACTCCTCGGCCGGGCCTTGCTGAAGCGGCACGAGGAGCGCGGAGTGCGCTTCGCGCTGGGTGCCGGAGTCGCCGGGTTCGAGGGCGGGGACCGGGTCACGGGTGTCGTGCTGAGCGACGGGACCGTGCTGCCCGCCGACGTCGTGGTCGAGTCGGTCGGTTCGGTCGCCAACGTGGAGTGGCTGGCGGGCAACGGGCTGGATCTGTCCGACGGCGTGCTCACCTGCGAGCAGTTGCGCGTCGGGGGCCGGCCGGAGGTCGTCGCGGTCGGCGATGTCGCCCGCTTTCCCAACGCACGCTACGACGGGGTGCCGCGCCGCGTCGAGCACTGGTCGATCCCGACGGACACGGCCAAGCACGCGGCGAGGGCGCTGGCCGCGCATCTGACCGGCGTCCAGGCCGGCTTGGCGCCCTTCGCGCCGTTGCCCACCTTCTGGAGCGACCAGCACGACTTCCGGCTCCAGTCCTTCGGAGCGCCCGTGCTCGGCCTCGGCGACGTCAGGGTGCTGGACGGCGAGCCGGACGGCGATGTGCTGGTCGGCTACCACACGGACGGCCGGCTGGTCGGTGTCGTGGCGCTCGGCGGCCACCGCGCCGCGACGGGCGCCGCCCGGTACCGCGCCCAACTGCTCAAGCAGCCCGCCCTCACCGCGTAAGGAACCCCCTCATGTCCTCAGTTCGTGGCTACTTCTTTCCCAAGACCGCAGGCGGTGCCTCGTCGCTGATTCCGTCGCCGCCGTGGCGGTACTCCGGCGACCTGCTCACCGTGGAGTACCGGACCGATCCGGCGCGGGTGCGTGAACTGCTGCCCGAGCCGCTGGAGTTGGCCGACGAGGATCCGGGTGCGGTCGCCCTGATCTGGGCCGACTGGCAGTCGTGCTCCGGAGCCGGGGGCGAGCTGTTGGACCCCGTGCTCTCCCAGTACAAGGAGGCGTTCGCGGTCGTCCGGTGCAAGTACAGGGGCCAGACCTACACGCGCTGCGTCTACATCTGGGTCGACAAGGACTTCGCCATCGCCCGCGGGCTGCATCAGGGGTATCCGAAGAAGCTCGGGTCCATCCATCAGACGCGTCCGCATCCGTACGGGCCCGCTCCTCGGATCGAGGCGGGGGCGCGGTTCGGGGCGACGCTCGCCGCGGCGGACCGGCGGTTGGCGCAGACCGTGGTGACGCTGCGGGGGCCTTCGGAGACGAACGGGTTCGTCAATGCGCATCCCATGGCTCACCACCGGTGGCTGCCGTCGATCGAGAAGGGGAAGGGGCTGGCGCTCGATGAGCTGATCGAGTCGGGGGCGGCCTCCTTCGAGGGGGGTCAACCGTGGGTCGGTGATGCGGAGTTGGAGCTGTTCGAGGCGCCTACCGAGGAGTTGGCCCGGTTGGAGATTCGTGAGCCGATCGCTGCGTACTACCGGCAGGTCGGGGTGGTTTGGGATGGGGGGCGGCTGTTGGAGGTCGGTACGTCGGAAGCGGCTGCGGGGTGAGGCCGGTGGGCTGGCGCAGGTCCGTTGTGGCTGGTCGCGCAGTTCCCCGCGCCCCTAAGTAGCTCATCTCCCCCTCGTTTGAAAAGGAACCCCTGTCATGGCTGACAAGATCGTCGTCGCCGGTGTTTCCGTCGACACCCGGCACTGGATCGGGGGCGAGCGCGTTGCCTCCGCCGAGACATTCACGGATGTCTCGCCGATCGACGGCAGCACGATCGGTGAGATGGCCCGCGGCGGACCCGTCGAGGCCAGAAGAGCCGTCGCAGCTGCCAAAGCCGCCTTCCCCGCCTGGGCCGCAACTCCCCGCGCCGAGCGCGCCCGCATCCTTCATGCCATCGCCGATGGTGTCGAGAAGCGGATCGAAGAGCTCGCCATCGTCGAGACCACCGACAACGGTGCCCTTCTGCGCTCGCACCGGCGGGGCGTCATGCCCCGCGTCGCGCACAACTTCCGGTTCTTCGCGGACTGGTTGCTGACGCTGGACCACGAGGACTTCGAGACGCGCGGGCACACGAACCATGTGAGCTGGGACGCGGCAGGGCCCTCCGTGCTGATCACGCCGTGGAACGCGCCCCTGATGCTGGCCACGTGGAAGGTCGCGCCGGCTCTCGCGGCCGGTAACACCGTCATCCTCAAGCCTGCCGAGTGGACCCCGCTCACCGCGTCCCTCCTCGCCGACATCGCCGCCGAGGCGGGGCTGCCCGCCGGGGTGCTGAACGTCGTCCAGGGATATGGCTCCGAGATCGGCGACGCCCTCACCTCGCACCCGGACGTGCGGCGGATCAGCTTCACCGGCTCGGTGCCGACCGCCCGGCGGATCGCCGAGTCGGCGGCGGCCAACCTCACGCCGCTCAGTCTCGAACTCGGCGGCAAGTCACCCCTGTTGGTGTTCGCGGACGCCGATCTCGACCTCGCCGTGGATCTCGCGGTGGAGCAGTACGACAACGCCGGGCAGGTCTGCCTCGCCGCGACGCGGTTCCTCGTCGAGGAGTCGGTCGTCGAGGAGTTCACCCGCCGGTTCGTGGAGAAGGCCTCAGCCTTGCGGCAGGGCGATCCTCGCGAAGAGGGCACCGACATCGGGCCCAACATCCACCCCCGTCAGCTGGACAAGATCGACGGCTTCGTGCAGCGGGCGATCGCGGCCGGGGCGCGGGCCGTCATCGGAGGGCATCGCAACGACGGGCAGTACTACGCGCCGACCCTGCTCACCGGCGTCGCCCAGGACAGCGAAGTCGTCCAGGAGGAGGTCTTCGGGCCGGTCCTGACCCTCCAGACCTTCAGCAGCGAGGACGAAGCGGTCCGCCTCGCCGACGACACCCGCTTCGGGCTGGCCGCCACCGTCGCCACCGGCGACCCCGAGCGCGCCGCACGTGTCACCGCCCGGCTGGTGGCCGGCACGGTGTGGGTCAACTGCTTCTTCGTGCGCGACCTCCAGGCGCCTTTCGGCGGCTCCCGCCACTCCGGCGTCGGCCGGGAGGGCGGCACATGGAGCTTCGACTTCTACTGCGACCTCAAGAACACGGTCACCGCACCGAACGGATGGACCAACCATGGGTGAGATCGTCGGGGCGGGTCTTCTGGCCCATGTCCCCACCATCGTGCTTCCGGAGGAGGACCGGCTGGAACTCAACGAGGGCAAGGAGATCACCCTCGTCACCGGGCTTCGGCAGCTTCGCAGGGACGTCTTCGAGCGCGAGGACTACGACACCGTCGTCGTCCTCGACTCGCACTGGGCCACGACCGTCGAGTTCGTCGTCACCGCCCAGCAGCGCCGGGCCGGGCTCTTCACCTCCGAGGAACTGCCGCGCGGCATGTGCCGGATGCCGTACGACTTCCCGGGCGATCCCGAACTAGCCCGCAACATCGAGAGGTTCGCCGACAGGCACGGCACCTGGATCACCGCGATCGAGGACGACTACCTGCCGATCTACTACGCCACCATCAACCTCTGGAAGTTCCTGGGGGAGGGGCTGCCGGACAAGCGGTGGGTGACCATCGGCGTCTGCCAGACCGGTGACATGGAGGACCATCTGCGGCTGGGGCGCGCGCTCGCCGACGGCATCGCCGCCACCCCGGGGCGACGGGTGCTGGTGATCGCCTCGGGGGCGCTGTCGCACACCTTCTGGCCGTTGCGCGAACTGCGTGACCACGAGTCCAGCGACCCGGTGCACATCTTCACGCCCCAGGCGCGCGAGGCGGACTCCGAGCGCATCGCGTGGTTCAAGGAGGGCCGGCACGACAAGGTCCTCGACACGATGGACGCGTTCTGGAAGTACCGGCCCGAGGCGAAGTTCTTCCACTACCTGATGATGGCCGGCGCCCTCGGCGAGCAGCGGTGCGTCGCCCGGGCCCGCCAGTACGGGGAGTACGAGAACTCCATCGGCACCGGGCAGGTGCATCTGTGGTTCGACCGTCCGGCCGACGGCTGGACCGGCGAAGGTCTGCCCGCTCCCCGTACCCCTCACAGTCGTCTCTAGGAGCCCTGTCATGCCCGAATACCGCCGTATCCTCCTCGACGGTGCCGCCGTCCAGGTCACCGTCGACGGGGACGAACTCGTCGCCGGGGACGGCCGCCGCGTCAAGACCGACGAGGCGCAGCACCTGCCGCCGGTCGTACCGTCCAAGGTGATCGCCGTCCACCTCAACCACCGCAGCCGCGTCGACGAGTTCCAGATCGACCTGCCCGACACTCCCACGTACTTCCACAAGCCGACCTCGGCCCTCAACTCCCATCAGGGCGCGGTCGTTCGCCCCGAGGGCTGCAAGTGGCTCAACTACGAGGGCGAGGTCGCCATCGTCATCGGGAGGACCGCGCGGAACATCTCACCGGACGAGGCGGGGGAGTACATCGCGGGCTACACCGTCGCCAACGACTACGGTCTGCACGACTTCCGCGACACCGACGCGGGATCGATGCTGCGGGTGAAGGGCTCGGACACCCTCTGCCCGCTCGGCCCGGGGCTCGTCACCGACTGGGACTTCCACGGCAAGACCCTGCGCACATACGTCAACGGCGAGGTGGTGCAGGACGGTTCGACCGACGAGATGAAGTGGGACATGCACTATCTGGTCGCCGACATCGCCCGCACGATCACCCTGTACCCCGGCGATGTGCTGCTGTCGGGGACTCCGGCCAACTCCCGTCCCGTGCGGCCCGGTGACGTGGTGGAGGTGGAGGTGGAGGGGCTGGGCAGGCTCACCAACCGCATCGTCACCGGCCCGACCCCGGTCCGCGCCGATGTCGGCGCCCAGCCCACCGAGTCCGAGGAGGTGTTGTCCACCGCGCTCGGCGGCGACTGGGAGTTCCGGGGTGTCCGCCCGCCCCGGCGGTGAGGCTCCCGCGCGGAAGTGTGCAGGTAGGGTCACCCGCATGACCGATTCCGCCGACGTCCCGAAGAGCCGAAGGGCACGCAAGCGTCCGCACTACGGCGAGGGGCGCGAGGCCCTGCTCAACGCCGCCGTGCGGGTGGTGGCGCGGGGCGGGCTGCGCAAGCTCACCTATCGGGCGGTCGCGGAGGAGGCGGGGGTCACCCACGGGCTGGTCGTGCACCATTTCGGGTCGCGTGACGCGCTGATCGAGGAGGCCCTCGCCCACACGATCCGTACCTCGTTGAACACCAGTGACCTAGAGCCGGGCACCGGCAGGGTCGCGGACTTCTCGAGCGGGCTCTCCCGGATGGTCACGGCGGATCCGGGCACCCAGGCGTTCCAGTACGAGCTGCTGCTGGAGTCCCGCCGTCGCCCGGAGCTGCTGCCGCAGCTGCGGGCGCTGTACGACGAGTACTTCGACGCCACGCAGCGTGAACTCGGCCGGATGCTGCCCTCCGGCGCGGACAAGGCGCTGACCCGGCTGGTCTTCGCCGCACTGGACGGCCTGGTGCTGCACCAGCTCGTCTTCGACGAGCCCGAGGTCACCGACGCCGCCCTGGAGCAGCTCCGCACCCTGTTGCGGCTGCTGGAAGCCGATGGCGGGAAGGCCGACGGCCAGGCCTGACCCGTGCTTTGCGAGGCCCCGGACGCGTTGCGTCCGGGGCCTCGTCTCGTTCCGGAAAAATCATCTCCCAACCCCTTGCCAGGTGGATAGTTCCGCACCACTATGAGGCAACTCGTTTGGCTCGAAACAATCCGACTCTCCCCCTTTCTGGCAGGTGATCCGTGTGGACAGTCAAACGGTCCGGTCACAACAGACCGTGCAGGACGAGCCCACCGCAGGCCGGCTCAAGCCCAACTCCCTCGGCGTGCTGGGCATTCTCTTCTTCGTCCTCTCCGCGCAGGCGCCGCTGACCGGCATCGCCGGCGCCGTACCCATCGCCGTGGCCATCGGCAACGGCCCCGGGGTGCCGGCCGCCTACATCGGGGCCGGTGTCGTGGTCCTGCTGTTCTCGGTCGGCTTCGTCGCCATGGGGCGCCACGTCGTGGACGCCGGCGCCTTCTACACGTACATCGGCAGAGGGCTCGGCCGCCCCGCGGGCTCCGGCAGCGCCGGCGTCGCGCTCTTCGCCTACTGTGCGATCCAGGCCGCGATGTACGGGCTGTACGGCTCCATCGTCAGCGGTCTGGTCGACCACTACACCGGCCTGAACGTCGCGTGGTGGGTGTGGGTCCTGGTCACCATGGTGATCGTCCAGGTCCTCGGCACGGCCGGGATCGAGATGGGCGCCAAGCTGCTGGCCGTGTTCGTGCTGGCCGAGTTCAGCATCCTGATCGCCTTCGCCCTGGTCACCCTCTTCAAGGGCGGCGGGCCCGAAGGGCTGGGCTTCACCGACAGCTTCTCGCCGGGCGCGGCTCTGCAAGGGGCGCCGGGAGTGGCCCTGATGTTCGCCGTGGCGTCCATGTTCGGCTTCGAGGCCACCGCCATCTACGGCGAGGAGGCGCGCGAGCCCCGCAGGACCGTGCCGCGGGCCACGTATCTCTCCGTCGTCGTGGTGAGCGGCTTCTTCGCCTTCACCTCGTGGATGCTGGTCTCCGCCCACGGCGCCTCCCGGGCCACGGCCGAGGCGGGAAGGGCGCTGGAGAGCGGGGACGCCACCGGCTGGGTCTTCGCGCCGATCACCGCGCAGTTCGGCGACTGGGTCGCGGACGTAGGGCCGATCCTGCTGGCGACCTCGCTGTTCGCCGGCATCCTCGCCTTCCACAACTCCGCCAATCGCTACCTGTTCTCCCTGGGGCGCGACGGCCTGCTGCCGCGCAAGCTCTGCGCGATCAACCGCCGCCACTCCCCGTGGGCGGCGGGCGGTGTGCAGACCGTTCTCGCCGTGCTGTTCGTCATGCCCTTCGCCCTGCTGGGCAAGGACCCGGTGCTGAGCCTCTTCTCGTGGTTCAGCGGGGTGGCCGTGCTGGCGATCATGCTCCTGTACTTCCTGACCTCCGTGTCGGTGATCGTGTTCTTCCGCCGCGAGCGGCTCGACACCCGCCCCTGGAACACGCTGATCGCCCCCGTGCTGGGCGCGCTCGGCATCGCCGGTGCCATCTGGCTGATCCTGGCCAACTTCACGACCCTCATCGGCGGTGACTCGACCACGGCGACCTGGCTGGAGCTCGCCGTCCCGGCGGTCCTGATCCTCGGCGTCGTCGCCGCCCGCGTGACGCGCGACAGGGCGACGGCCGCTGTCTGAGGCCACCACCCCGCGGTGCGGCCGGCCCGGTTCCCCTCCCCAGGAGCCGCGGTCGGCCGTACCCGATCCACGGTCCGCGCGACGACCTCAGCCGGCCGCGCCCGCCACCCGGGCGAGGAAGCCGTCGACCAGCCGCCGGGCGCCCGCCCGCGCGGCCGGCTCCAACACCCGGCTGCGGGCCAGGAGTTCCTCCGGGTCCCTTCCATGTCGTACGCACTGCTCCGCGCCGCCGTTGTCCAGCCAGCCACGCACCGTCCCGGTGGTGATCTCCGGATGGAACTGCACTCCCAGGCTGCGCCCGACCCGGAACGCCTGCGCGCACACCGGGTTGCGTGCCACCTCCACGGCCCCGGGCGGCAGCAGGCAGCGGTCGTGGTGCCACTGGAACCAAGGGCCGCGCCCCACCAGGGAGGGATCGTCCGTCTCCACCTCCACCCAGCCGATCTCCGAGCGCGGTGACGCCTCGACCGAACCCCCGAGCGCGGTGGTGAGCGCCTGTGCGCCGAAGCAGATGCCGAGCACCGGGACACCGAGGTGGTGGGCCTTGCGCAGCAGGGCGAGTTCGCCGCCGATCCAGCTGCCTATGGCGTCCTCGTCGTACACCGACCACGGCGCGCCCAGGGACACGATCAGGTCCCAGTCGTCCGCGTCGGGGAAGTCGAAGGGCACGTCCGGGGCGTGGTGGCGCGATTCCGGTACGACGGTCAGGACCGTGAGGTCGTATCCGCGCTCGGTCAGCCGCGCGCCGACCTCGCCGGGTTCCGTGAGGTGTTCGTGCCGGACGACGAGTGCGCGCACGGTGTGCTCCTTCCCCGGTCCCCGCGGACCTGCCGGATCGATCCCGTGAGCCCTTGTGGAGGCTCCGCGGCCATCATATCGTTTGGAGTCAAATAATTACTCTGGAGGTCACCGCATGCCGGCCATCACCCACGAGGAATGGCAGCGCCGCGCCAAGTCCCTGGACCTGTCCGGCGCGCATCACATCGACGGCGCCGACGAGGCCGGATCGGGGGCGGCCTTCGCCGCCGTCTCGCCCCGCGACGGCCAGGTCCTGACCCGGGTCGCCGACGGGGGTGTCGCCGAGGTGGACGCGGCCGTGGCGGCCGCCCGCCGCGCCTTCGACACCGGCCCGTGGCCGCGCCTGGCACCCGCCGAGCGGGGCCGGATGCTGATCCGGATCGCCGATCTGCTCCAGGAGCGACGCGAGGAACTGGCACTCACCGTCAGCCTGGAGATGGGCAAGCCCATCACCGACGCCCATGAGATCGAACTGCGCGCCGTCATCAACACCTTCCGCTGGTACGGGCAGTTGGCCGACAAGCTGACCGACGAGTCCCCGCACACCGCGCCCGACGCCCTCGCTCTGGTCACCCGGGAGCCGGCCGGGGTCGTCGGCGCGGTCGTGCCCTGGAACTTCCCGCTCACACTGGCCGGTTGGAAGGTCGCCCCGGCACTGGCGGCCGGCTGCACGGTCGTCCTGAAGCCCTCGGAGAACTCCCCGCTCTCCGCCCTGTTGCTGGCCCGGATCGCGACCGAGGCCGGACTGCCGCCCGGCGTGCTCAACGTCGTCAACGGCGACGGCCCCGTCACCGGCCGCGCCCTCGGCCTCCACCCCGACGTCGACGTCCTCGCCTTCACCGGTTCCACCGCGGTGGGCCGCCACTTCCTGCACTACGCCGCCGACTCCAACCTCAAGCGCGTCTGGCTCGAACTCGGCGGGAAGTCACCCAACATCATCCTTCCCGACGCCCCCGACCTGGAGAAGGCCGCCGCCACCGCGGCCTGGGGCATCTTCTTCAACCAGGGCGAGATGTGCACCGCCCCGTCCCGGCTGCTGGTGCACTCCTCGATCGCCGAACGCGTCACCGAGGCGATCGTGGCCCGGGCCCGGGAACTGCGGGTCGGCGACCCGCTCGATCCGGCGACCGAGATGGGCGCGCTGGTGGGCGAGAGCCACCTGGAGCGCGTCCTCGACCACATCGGCACCGGCCTCGACGAGGGCGCACGGCTGCGCACCGGCGGCGCACGCACCCTGACCGACACAGGCGGCAGCTATCTGGCGCCCACAGTCTTCGACGGGGTGGATCCCGGCATGCGGCTGGCCCGCGAGGAGATCTTCGGCCCGGTGCTCTCCGTCCTCACCTTCGACGACCTGGACGAGGCCGTACGACTGGCCAACGCCACCGAGTACGGCCTCGCGGCCGGCCTGTGGACCTCCGACCTGTCCACCGCCCACCAGGTCTCCCGCGCCCTCAGGGCGGGCACGGTCTGGGTCAACTGCTACGAGGAGGGAGACCTCACCGTCCCCTTCGGCGGCATGAAGCAGTCCGGCAACGGCCGCGACAAGTCCGTCCACGCCATCGAGAAGTACACCGAACTGAAGACCACCTGGATCCAGCTGTGAGCCGACCCCTGATAGCGATCCCCGCCCGCTTCTCCGCCACCACCTCCGCCCTGCGATACGCCGCCGAGGTCAATGCCCGCGCCCTGATCGAGGCCGTCTGGCGGGCCGGCGGCGAACCGGCGGGCATCCACCCCGCCGCCACGGACGTGGCCGAGCGCCTCACCCGCTTCGACGGCGTCCTGCTCCCGGGCGGCGGAGACCTCGCCCCGCACCGCTACGGGGCACGAGGAGTCCACGACAGCGTCTACGACGTGGACGAGGTGCAGGACGCCTTCGACCTCGAAGTCGCCCGGCACACAGTGGACCTGGGCCTGCCCCTGCTCGCGGTCTGCCGCGGCCTCCAGGTCGTCAACGTCGCCCTCGGCGGCACCCTGGAGCAGGACATGGGCGGCCCCGACGGCGAACACCGGCACGTCGTCCACCCGGTGGCCGTCCAGCGGGGCACCCTGCTGGAGCGGGCCACGTGGGTGCAGAAGGTGGAGGCGTCCTGCTACCACCACCAGCGCGTCGACCGCCTCGGTGCGGGACTGGCGGTCACCGCACGCGCCGCCGACGGCACCGTGGAAGGACTCGAACTCCCCCGCGCGCAGGGGTGGTTCACCGCCGTCCAGTGGCACCCCGAGGACACCGCCCACGAGGACCCCGCCCAACAGGGCCTCTTCGACGCCCTCGTACGAGCCGCCCGCCAGTGACACGGGGTTTACCGGCCGGAGGACCCGCCCGTGTCGGCGCCGCCCGGTCTGACCAGCCCGGTCTCGTACGCCAGCACGACGGCCTGGGCGCGGTCGCGCAGGGTCAGCTTGGCGAAGATGCGGGCCACATGGGACTTCACCGTGGCTTCGCTGAGGGTCAGTTCGGCGGCGAGCTCGGTGTTGGACAGGCCGCGGCCCAGCAGCGCCAGGACCTCCAGCTCGCGGGGTGTCAGGGCCGAGAGGTCGGCGGGTACGGCGGGGGAGTGCGCGGCGCTCGAGGCGAAGCGCTCGACCAGACGTCGGGTGATGGACGGGGCCAGCAGGGCGTCACCCGTGTCGACCAGCCGTACGGCCGCCGCCAGGTGCTCGGGAGTGACGTCCTTCAGCAGGAAGCCGCTGGCCCCGAGCGACAGCGCCGTATAGACGTAGCGGTCCAGGTCGAAGGTGGTCAGGATCAGCACCCGGCACTCCGGCGCCTGACGGAGGATCAGGCGGGTGGCCTCCAGGCCGTCCATCACCGGCATACGGATGTCCATCAGGACGACGTCGGGCTTCAGTTCGCGTGCCCTCGCGACCGCCTCCGCGCCGTCGGCCGCCTCGCCGACCACGTCGATGCCGCGCGCGGTCAGGATCAGCCGGAAGCCGGTCCGGATCAGTGTCTGGTCGTCGGCGACGAGCACCCGGGGCGCCCGCCCGTCCGGGGCCGCCGTCACGACGGGTCCAGAGGGATGCGCGCCCGGACCCGGTAGCCGCCCCCGAGCCGACGCCTGGCGTCCAGGTCGCCGCCGTACACCGCGACCCGCTCGCGCAGGCCCAGCAGTCCGCGGCCGGTGCCCTCCCGGTGTCCTCGCGTCGTCCGTGCGGGCGGGGCGCCGGTCAGCACGCTCGGGCCGGTGTTGAGCACCTCCACGCGCAGCGCGTGGTCGGCGTAGCGCACGGTCACCTCGGCCTTGCCGCCGTCACCGTGCCGGAGCGCGTTGGTCAGCGCCTCCTGGACGATGCGGTACGCGGTCACGTCGATGCCCTGCGGGAGCGGGCGCGGTTCCCCGGAGACGCGGACCTCGACGGGCAGCCCCGCGAAGGAGACACGGTCCACCAGTTGACCCAGACGGTCGAGGCCGGGCTGGGGGGACAGGTCCGCAACGGCGTCCGCCGGGGTGTCCTCGTCCGTGTCCTCGCCGCTCTGCGAAGGTGCCAACAGCCCCAGGAGATGCCGTAGATCGGTCATCGCGCCCCGCCCCGCGTCCTCCACGGCCCGCAGAGCCGTCACGGCCTCGTCCGGCATCGTGGCCAGCACCTCGCGGGCCGCCCCGGCCTGGACCACCATGAGGCTGACGTTGTGACTGACGATGTCGTGCAACTCGCGGGCGATACGGTCGCGTTCGGCCGCGACGGCGGCCTGCGAGGCGCTCTCGCGCTCCCGCTCCAGCAGCCAGCCGCGTTCCCCGACGGCCGCCTGCCAGCGCCGCCGCATACGCACCAGCGCCACGGTCAGACACAGCACGGCCGCGCACGCCGCTCCCAACGCCGCTGTCAGCCCGTCCGGTTCCCATTCCCCCACGGAAGTCACCATGGCAGACGATCACCGGGTCCGCATCGGCCTGGGGATGCAGGAGCCTGCATCCCCAGGATGAAGTGGGCGCCGAGGTGCCATCCGAGGAGGGATGTCGCGGCCCCGGTCCGGCGCCTAGCGTCCTGTGCATGGTTACCGAGGTCAGCAGCACAGAGGCCGTCGTACGACTCGACGGTGTGCGCAAGGAGTACGGCGAGACGACGGCACTGGACGGAGTGTCGCTGGAGATCCGGGCGGGGGAGGCCGTCGCGGTGATGGGGCCCTCGGGGTGCGGCAAGTCCACCCTGCTCAACATGATCGCCGGCCTCGACCGGCCGACCGGCGGCACCGTCGTCGTCCACGGGGAGAACGTGGGGGAGTTGAGCGAGAAGGGGCTCGCCCTGTACCGGCGCCGCCGTATCGGCATGATCTTCCAGTTCTTCAATCTGATCGACGACCTGTCGGCCCTCGACAACGTCGCCCTGGCCGCCCAGCTGACCGGCACCCCGGCCCGGCAGGCCCGCCGCCGTGCGCTGGAACTCTTCGACGAACTCGGCATCGCCGACCGCCGCAACGCCTACCCGGCGGTCCTCAGCGGCGGCGAGCGCCAACGTGTCGCCGTGGCACGGGCGTTGATGAACCGCCCCGCCCTGCTGCTCGCCGACGAGCCGACCGGCGCCCTGGACAGCCGCTCCGGGGAACAGGTGATGGACCTGCTGCTCGACCTCAACCAGATCGGCCAGACGCTGATCCTCGTCACCCACGACGAACACCTCGCCCGGCGCTGCGCCAGCAGGCTCGTGGAAGTGGCCGACGGCCGGCTCACCGGCGAGCACACCCTGGAGCCGTCGGCATGAGGGCCGTGTGGCGCGCCGCGCGCGCGGCAGTACGGCGGCGCCGACTCCAGACCCTCGTCATCGCCCTGGTGACCCTCACCTCGACGGCGGCCATCGTGGTGGCGCTCGGTCTGGTCGACGCTGCCTCCGCCCCGTTCGACAAGGCCTTCGACAAGCAGCGCGGCCCGCATGTCGTCGCCGCCTTCGACCCCGCCCGGGCGACGAACGCGCAACTCGCGCAGGCGGCCCACCGACCGGGCGTGACGGCCGCCGCCGGACCGTTTGCCCAAGCCACGGTCGAGCTGCCGCGGGAGAGCATGAACTACGGGCTCGGCAGCGAGCTCACCGTCGTGGGCCGCGCCGACCCCGCAGGACCGGTGGACCGGCTGAACGTGTGGGCGGGACGCTGGGCCACCGAGCCCGGTGAGATCGTCATCAACCGGGACCCGAACTGGTCGGCGGACGACCTGGGCAAGCAGCTGAAGGTGCCCGAGGGCCCCACCCTGACCATCGTCGGGATGGCATTCGATCTGAGCCGCACCGCGCACGCCTGGGTCGCACCCGAGCAGATCGGGGCGCTGCACCCCACGGCCACCCAGATGCTGTTCCGCTTCACGGACGCCTCCTCGGAGAACCGGCTCCGCGAGCAGCTGGCCACCGCGACCGCAGGGCTCCCGGCGGACGCGCTGACCGCCTCGCGGTCCTCTCTCACCCTCAAGGACAGGATCGGGAGTTCGGCCCGCGCCTACGCCCCCTACCTGATGGCCTTCGGCATCCTCGGCATCGTGGTGGCCGTGCTCATCGTCGCCAACGTGGTCAGCGGCGCGGTGATCTCCGGGTTCCGGCACATCGGTGTGCTCAAGGCGATCGGTTTCACGCCGGGGCAGGTCGTCGCCGTCTACCTCACGATGATCTCCGTACCCGCCGTCCTCGGCTGCGCGCTGGGCACCCTCGCGGGCAACCTGGCGGCGCGGCCCTTCTTCGAGTTCGTCTTCTCCGGGCCCGACGCCGGTGTGTTCCACGACAGTGCCTCGATCGCGCCCTGGCTGAACGTCCTCGCCCTGCTGGGCATGCCCGCCGTATGTCTGCTCGCCGCACTCGCCCCCGCCGCGCGCGCACACCGGCTGCCCGCGGCGCGGGCGATCAGTGCGGGCAGCGCGCCCCGCGCCGGCCGGGCCCTGCGCATCCAGCGCAGACTGGCGGGCAGCGCACTGCCGCGCTCGGTGAGCCTGGGGTTGGGGCTGCCGTTCGCCCGGCCGGGGCGCAGCGCGCTCACGCTCGCCGCCGTCATCCTCGGCGTGACCACCGTGACGTTCGCGACCGGCCTGGCCACCACGATGGACCGGTTCGGGAACGCGGGCCGGGACGCCTACCAGGTCACGGTCTACGTCGGTGCCTTCAAGGACGGCAAGGAGATCCAGCCGCGACACGACGATCTCGAACTGCAGTCGCTCCTGCACGCACTGCCCGGCGCACGCGAGGTCACCGCCCGGGCGGATGTCGAGGTCCGAGCGGCGGCCTCCGGGGACACCGTGTGGCTCGAAGCCCGTCGGGGGGATCGGCCGCGACTGGACAGCGTGCTCACCCAGGGCCGGTGGACGCGGCACGCGGGGGAGATCGTCGCCGGCTCGGCCTTCCTGCGCAAGAACGCTCTGCGCGTCGGCGACCGGCTGCGACTGGAGAAGGGCGGCCGGGGCGAAAGGGTGCTCGTCGTCGGGGAGTTCATGGAGAGCAACGCCCGGCTGGTCGTCGCCGACTTGGCGACCTTCACGGCCCTGGCCCCCAAGGAGAAGCCGATCGCCTACCACGTCAAGCTCCGCGAGGGTGCCGACCCGGCCGCCTACGCCCGCGCTGCCCGAGCCGCCGACGCCGGGGTCAACCCGACCGTGCAGGGCTCCAATGCCGTCACCCAGACCATCGTCGGCTCCGCGACGGCACTCACCCTGATGCTCGCCGTGGTCGCGTCCCTCGGCGTCTTCAACACCGTCGTCCTCAACACCCGCGACCGCCGCCGCGACCTGGGCATGCTCAAATCCATCGGCATGACACCACGCCAGGTCACGGTGATGACCGTGACGTCGATGGCGGTACTCGGCGCCCTCGGCTCCCTCCTCGGCATCCCGCTCGGCATCGTGGGCCACCACCTGGTGGTGCCGCGCATGGCGGACGCGGTCGACATCACCCTGCCCTCGTACATGACGGACGTCTGGCACGCCCCGGCCCTGACCGGCCTCGCCCTCGCGGGCCTCGCGATAGCGGTCCTGGGCGCGTTCGTCCCGGCACGCCGGGCGGCCCGCCTGACGGTCGCGGAGGTGCTGCACAACGAGTGAGACGGCGGCAGGTCGGTCACCTCGGGCGCATCAGGTCGAGGTCCGCTCCCCAGGCGTCCAGCACCGCCCCGTGCCCGGCCTGCCGGGCCGCCGACTCGACGCGGGTGAAGAGGCGGCGTTGCAGGGTCACGTCGCCGGTCCGCGCGATGCGGTCCACGGTGTCGAGGAGCAGGCCGGTGTCCCAGCCGGGCAGCGGACGGCGGGCGAGTTCCCACTCCAGATACTTGTTGTAGGGACGGGGGCGGCGGTCGAGGGCGAAGAGCAGCTCCAGCAGGAACCGCACGCTGTCGGCGGCGTCGAGTCGGGCGGCGAGGCCGTGGCCGTCGCGCGCGTTCTTGACGGACCGGTAGAGGGAGTTGGCATAGGCGTCGAGCCAGTCACCGGCGTCCCGGTATGCCTCGTCGGGGTCCAGGCGTGCCTTGTCGGCCAGGATCCGGGCGATGCCGCCGTCCAGCCGGTCGAGCACGACCTGGGCGCGGGCGAGGGCGTAGCGCTCGAAGCCGGGCATGCCGGCTGTGCGGAACGCGGTGAGCGGGATGACGACGAGATCGAGCCCGGTGGTGCGGTAGCCCTGGAACCGGGTGAGATCCGTGGTCGCGGCATCGGCGAGAACGACGTACAGGTCGTGGTCGGAGTGCTCGGTGACCATGCCCTCATGGGCGCGGGAGCCCTTGAGGACCAGGCCGACGACGGCGGGGTCGGCGAGGGCGAGCGTCACGAAGGAGTCGTAGGTGAGGGAGTGTCGAGCGGTCATGGGGTGATCTCCAGGAAGGCCGGCGGCATGGGTGTGGGGGCGGCCCCGCAGCCGGGGCGCCCGTACCGTCCGCGGCGGCACTCGGCCGCCGCCCGGGAGATCAGCGCACAGCCGGACGGTATGCCTTGACCGGCCCTGTCCGCAGCCGATTTCGCGTCCGATCGGGAAGCCGTGAAAGGGATCTGCGTGGCATCGACTCGAACGGGCACTCGCATGTCACCAACGAGTGAGGGGTGGCAAACCGCTCATGGAGATTTCAGGCGTCATCAGCGCGATCGTGATCGGCATCGTGATCGGTGTGCTCGGCCGGCTCGTCATTCCCGGTCGTCAGCGCATCGGCATCCTGTGGACGATCGTGGTCGGCATCGTCGCCGCGTTCATCGGAACCGGCATCGCCTCAGGCCTGGACGTCGCCGACACCGAGGGCGTCGACTGGGTCGAGTGGCTCATCCAGATCGCCCTCGCGGCCATCGGCGTCGCCGCGATCAGCAAGGTGAAACTGCGCCGTTGAAGGAAGGTGTAGGAAGGGCTCCGCCGACCGTCTGCCGCGCACGGTGAGGGGCCGCACTCGCGACGGGTGCGGCCCCTCACGGTGACGGGATGTTCATGCCGTGCGCGTCACCGGTGATGCGGCGACGTGAGGCCGTACCGAGGGTCGACGTGGATCTTCGGACCCGGCCCGGCACCCGCCGGACGCTCCCCGGCGAGCACCGGTCCGACCTCGTCGAGCCCCACGGTCGCGGCGACCAGCGGCCCGGGGTCCACCGACCTCTCGGCGTAGGCCTTGATCGTCGCGTCGAGCCCGGGGGAGGCGGACAGGACGCCCACGGCCGTCACGTCCTTGAGGAGGAGCGTGCGATGGTCGAGGCGGGCGGGTTCGCCGGCCAGCCCGATGTAGACGACGCGGCCCGCCGGCTCGACCAACTCCAGGGCGCGGTTGGGGAGATGGGGAGCGGTCGAGGCGTCCACGACCGAGTCGAACGGCAGGTCCGGCACGGTCCCTTCCGTCCATACGTGCGCGAAGCCCAGGTCGCGGGCGAAGGCGAGGGAGCTGTCGGTGACCCCCATCAGGTGCACCTCGGCACCGGCGGCCCGCAGGAACATCGCGACCAGCAGCCCGATCGTCCCCGGGCCCAGCACGAGGGCCCGGTCACCGGCGCGCGGCGCGGCGGCCTGTGCGGCGCGCAGGGCGTTTCCGCCCGGCTCCACGAGCGCTCCGAGTACGGCGTCGACGGAGTCGGGCAGGGCGTGCAACGAGGATGCGGGAACGGCGAGTCGCTCCGCCAGCGCCCCGGCCCGGGCCCCGCGGATGCCGACCTCCTGCCGCTTCTCGCAGACATGCCCGCGGCCCAGGAGACAGCGACGACAGGTGCCGCAGCCGAGCATCGTGTCGCCCATGACCCGGCGTCCCAGCCAGCCGGGGTCGACGCCGTCGCCGAGCACCGAGACCCGGCCGGACCACTCGTGGCCGAGGCGCATCGGATAGGCGGCGTGTCCCTGATGGAGATAGGCCATCTCACCGGTGAAGAACTCCACATCGGTACCGCACACGCCGACCCGCTCGACGTCGACGACGACCTCACCGGGTCCGGCCACCGGCGCCGGGAGGTCCTGGACCTCGTAGGTGCCGGGACCGGTCAGTACGAAAGCGCGCATCGAGATCCGTTCACCGGGGCCCGAGCACATGCTGGCGCTGCGTGCCGAGTTGCTTGATGCCCAGCTCCATCACGTCACCCGGCTGGAGATAGACGGGCGGGGTGAGGCCCATGCCGACGCCGGGCGGGGTGCCGGTGTTGATGAGGTCGCCGGGTTCCAGGACGAGGAACTGGCTGAGGTAGTGGACGATGAAGTAGGGGTCGAAGACCATCGTCTTGGTGCTGCCGGTCTGCCGCCGCACCCCGTTGACATCCAGCCACATGTCCAGCGCGAGGACGTCATCGATCTCGTCGGCCGTGGCCAGCCACGGTCCCGCCGGGTTGAAGGTCTCCGCGGACTTGCCCTTGGCCCACTGCCCGCCGCGCTCCAGCTGGAAGCCGCGCTCGCTGACGTCGTTGACGACCACATACCCGGCGATGGCGTCGCGCGCCTCCGCCACCGAGTCCAGGTAGCCCGTGCGCCGGCCGATCACGATGCCGAGCTCCACCTCCCAGTCGGTCTTGGTGGAACCGCGCGGGATGCGCACGTCGTCGTGGGGCCCGATCAGCGTGTTGGGCGACTTGGTGAACAGGATGGGCTCGTCGGGCACGGCCATGCCGCTCTCGGCGGCGTGGTCACGGTAGTTGAGCCCGATGCACAGGATCTGGTGCGGACGTGCGACGGGGGCGCCGACGCGCTCCCCGGCGAAGCGGGACACCTGCCCCGCCGCCGTCCGCTCGGCCACGACGGGACGGATGCGGTCCAGGCCGCCCGAACCGAAGAACGTCTCGTCGAAGTCGCTGACGACGTCGGAGAGGTCGACGTACGTCTCGTCGTCGACGCGGGCGACGGGCTTCTCGGCGCCGGGGGCACCGATGCGCATGAGGTACACGGGGCTGTCTCCAGGGGTGGTGGGGGCTTCAGCCGTTCGGCTCGTTCAGCAGGGCACGGATCTCGTCGAGCGCGTCGACCAGGGAGGCGAGCGGCGTCCGGTAGGCCAGCGCGCTGATGCTCACGGCTCCGGAGGGGGCCGTCGGGGAGGTGAGATAGACCGGCAGGGCAAGGCAGTTGACCCCGGTCTCGTTCTCCTGGTCGTCGACGCCGTATCCGCGCTCCCGTGTGGCCGCGAGTTCACGGTGCAGTTCGGCCGCCGCGCACAGACTCCGGGGCGTACGGCGGTCCAGGCCGTCAGAGTCCCCGACCCACGCCTCGACCTCCTCCAGGGACGTCAACTCCCGCGCGAGCAGCAGCTTTCCGACGGCCGTGGTGTGAGCGGGGTTGCGCCCGCCGATCGTCGACGTGAGCCGTACGGCACCGGTGGGCGGGTCGACCTTGGCACGGTAGACGACCTCATGGCCGTCGAGCACCGCGTAGTGCGCCGTCTCACCGAACCGGCCCGCCAGCGCGTCGAGCACGGGCCGGACCCGGACATGATCGGGCCGTGCCTCGTGGTGGGCGAACGCCATGCGCAGGAACTCGTCCCCCAGCATGTAGCGGCCGCGCGGGTCCTGGTCGGCGAGCCCCGCCCGCCGCAGTGCCCCCAGCGCCCGGTGCACGGTCGGCTTGGGGCTGCCCATCACCCGGGTCAGCTCCTCCAGCCCCACGCCCCCGGGATGGCGGGCGAGCTCCTTGAGGACCGCGAGCACCCGGTCCGAACCCACAAGCCGACTGCCGTCGACACCGGTTGCGCCGTCCGTGCCGGGGTCTGTCGGTCCGTCGTACGTCTGCGTAGGCTTCATCGCGTTCCGAACAGTAGACCGCCGTACCGACTATTGGAAGGGACTCCATGGTGAGGCTCCGCAGCGCACAGTGGTACGCGGGTCAGGACCGCAACGGCTACATCCACCGGGCGTGGATGCGCCGGGGCGTGCCCGCCGACGCCTTCACCGGGCGGCCCCAGATCGCCATTGCCAACACCGCCTCGGACCTGACCCCCTGCAACGCACACCTCGACGAGGTCGCGGCCTCTGTGCGCAACGGCGTCTACGAGGCGGGCGGCATCCCGCTGGACCTGCCGGTCGTGTCGCTCGGCGAGACGAACGTGCGGCCGACCGCGATGCTCTGGCGCAACATGGCCGCGATGGCCACGGAGGAGATGCTGCGGGCCAACCCCCTGGACGGCGTGGTCCTGTTGGGCGGCTGCGACAAGACGATCCCGTCGCTGCTCATGGCCGCCGCCTCGGTGGACCTGCCCGCGGTCGTGGTCCCCGGCGGCCCGATGCTCAACGGCACCTTCCGCGGCAGCCTGCTGGGCTGCGGCACCGGGGTGTGGCAGCTGTCGGAGGAGGTCCGGGCGGGCACGCTCTCCCAGGAGCAGTTCACCCGCTCCGAGTCCTCGATGATCCGCAGCCGGGGACACTGCAACACCATGGGCACCGCGTCGACGATGGCACTGGTCGCCGAGGCGCTGGGCACGGTACTGCCCGGCGTGGCCGGCACCCCCGCCCCCGACAGCCGCCTCCTGGAGGCCGCGCACCACACCGGACGGCTGGCCGTGGACATGGTCGCCGCCGACCGGCGGCCGGGCACCTTCCTGACCAAGGGGTCCTTCCACAACGCGATCGTGGCGCTGGCCGCGGTGGGTGGCTCGACCAACGCGGTCGTCCATCTCCTCGCGATCGCCGGCCGGTTGGGCATCGACCTGACCCTCGACGACTTCGACCGCATCGGCTCACGCGTCCCCGTCCTGGTGGACCTCCAGCCCGCCGGCCGCTTCCTCATGGAGGACTTCCACCGCGCCGGCGGACTCCTCGCCGTCCTGCGCGAAGTCCGCGACCTGCTCGACCCCGACGCGCTGACCGTCACCGGCGAACCCCTGGTCGGCTTCCTCGACGACGCCACCGTCTGGGACGCCGAAGTCATCCGCCCCCGCGCCGAACCACTCGTCGCCGAGGGCGGTATCGCCGTCCTGCGCGGCAACCTCGCCCCCGACGGCGCCCTCGTCAAACCCGCCGCCGCCTCCCCGCACCTGCTGCGCCATCGCGGCCGCGCCGTCGTCTTCGACTCCATCGAGGACTTCCACGCCCGCGTCGACGACCCCGACCTGGACGTCGACGCCGACTCCGTCCTCGTGCTGCGCGGCTGCGGACCCAAGGGCTACCCGGGCATGCCCGAGGTCTCCAACATGCCGCTGCCGAAGAAACTCCTCGAACAGGGCGTCCGCGACATGGTCCGCGTCTGCGACGGCCGGATGAGCGGCACGGCGTACGGCACGGTCGTCCTGCATGTGGCCCCGGAAGCGGCGGCGGGCGGTCCGCTGGGGCTGGTGCGCACGGGCGACTTCATCACCCTCGACGTCGAGGCCCGCCGTATCGACGTCGACGTACCGGCCGACGAACTCGCCGACCGCAAGCCCGACCGGGCCACGGTCGACGGTTTCGCCGCACCCCGACGCGGCTGGGAGCGGCTCTACGTCGACCACGTCCTCCAGGCCGACACCGGGGCCGACCTCGACTTCCTGGTCGGCTCCAGCGGGTCCGAGGTCAGTCGCGAGTCACATTGAGCGGGCGCCCCCGGACCCGTCGCCGGCCTCGACCGACGTCACGCGACGGCGTCCCCCGCGTCGGACCGTGCCCGGAAGGTGCGGCGGTAGGTGTCCGGGGGCACGCCGATCGTGCGGTTGAAGTGGCGGCGCAGGGTCGTGGCGGTGCCCATGCCGGTGGCGGTCGCGATGGCGTCGACGCTGTCGTCGGTGGCTTCCAGCAACTCCTGGGCGCGGCGGATCCGTTGGGTCAGCAGCCACTGGAGCGGGGTGGTGCCGGTCGTCTCCCGGAACCGGCGGCCCAGGTGGCGTGAGCTCATCCGTGCCTGACGGGCCAGGTCCTCCACGGTCAGCGGTCGGTCGAGCCGCTCGACGACCCAGGGGAGCAGCGCGCCGAGCGGATGGTCGTCGCGGGTCGGCACCGGGGCGGCGACGAACTGCGCCTGGCCGCCCGCCCGGTGCGGTGGCACCACCAGACGGCGGGCGACGGTGTTGGCGACGGTCGAGCCGTGGTCCAGCCGGACCAGATGCAGGCACAGGTCCATCGCCGCGGCCTTTCCGGCGGAGGTGAGCACGCTGCCGTTGTCGACGTAGAGCACGTCCGGGTCGACCTCCACCTTCGGATAGCAGGCGGACAGCACCTCGGTGTGCGCCCAGTGCGTGGTCGCACGCTTCCCGTCCAGCAGGCCGGCGGCGGCCAGCACGAAGGCTCCGGTGCACAGGGAGGCCACGCGCGCTCCGGCCTCGTGGGCCGCCCGCACCGCGTCGACCAGTGCGGCGGGCGGATCCACGTCGATGTCCGCCCAGCCGGGGACGATCACGGTGTCGGCCCGGGCCAGATGCTCGAGACGGTGGTCGGGCTCCAGCAGGAACCGGCCGACCCTGACGGCCCGCGACCCGCAGACGACCACGTCGTACCAGGGGACGGTCACCTGGTCCGGGCGGGAGCCGAACACCTCGTAGGCCATGGACAGTTCGAAATGCAGCATCCCGTCGGTGACGGCCAGAGCGACAGAGGTCATGTCCGAAAGTGTACGGGGCACGTCGTTCCAGACACTCACGCCGAGGCACCCGTTCTCGCGAGGATGTTCTCAACAGACCGAACGACAACGGGGAGAGAAACCATGGGATCGACTCAGACGGTGACGGTGTACGGCGCGTACGGGCACACCGGACGTTTCGTGGTGGCACACCTGCTGGAGCGGGGGTTCGTCCCGGTGCTCTCCGGCCGTGACGCCGCCAAGCTGCGGGAGCTGGCCGCCGCCTTCCCCGGGCTCGAGGTCCGGCCCGCGTCCGTCGACGACACCGCCGCCCTCGACCGTGCCCTGGCCGGCGCGGACGCCGTGATCAACAGCGCGGGCCCCTTCGCGACCACCGCGGCCCGCGTGATCGAGGCGGCCCTGCGCGCCGGGATCCCCTACGTGGACGTGGCCGCCGAGATCGAGGCCAACGTCGACACCTTCACCGACTTCACGGACCGCGCCCGGGCGGCGAGAGCCGTGATCGTCCCCGCGATGGCCTTCTACGGTGGCCTCGGCGACCTCCTGGCCACCGCCGCGATGGGCGACTGGACGACGGCCGACGAGGCGCACATCGCCTACGGGCTGAGCAGTTGGCACCCCACCGCCGGGACACGGGCCGCGGGCGCGGTCTCCCACGGCCGGCGGGGCGGACAGCGCGTGCGCTACACGAAGGGGCGGCTGGCGTACCACGACGACCAGCCGACGGTTCTGAAGTGGCACTTCCCCGAGCCGATGGGCATCCGGGACGTCATGGGGGAGTTCACGATGGCCGACGTCGTCACCATCCCCAGCCATCTGTCCATCCCCGAGGTGAGCACCCACATGGCGAGCGAGGCGGCCAGGGAACTCGCCGCGTCCGACACACCGGCACCGACCGCGACCGACGACGGCGGACGTTCCGACCAGACCTTCCTCGTCGACGCCGTCGTACGCTCCGGCGACATCGAACGCCGCGCCGTGGCCAGGGGCCGGGACATCTACGCCGTCACCGCACCGCTCGCGGTCGAGGCGGTCCACCGCATCCTCACCGGACGGACCAGGACGGTCGGGGTCGCCTCCGCCGGCGAGATCTTCGACGCGCCCGACTTCCTTCGTGCACTGTCGCCGCACATCTCCGTCGAGCTGCGTCCGTAGCGGCTGGGCGACCGGAACTGGGGCCACGAGCACGGAAGTTGATGTGCGAAGCTGTCCCCACCGTGGCGGCGAGCGGGCCGTGGCGGGCGTCGGGAGGAGCGCAGGGTGACAGGGGACGGCGTGCGTGCCGAGGAGATCGACACCAGCAGACCGCACCCTGCCCGGATCTACGACTATCTCCTGGGCGGCAAGGACAACTACGAGGTCGACCAGCGAGCCGGCGACGAACTCGCCGCCGCCGCACCCGAGGTACGGATCGGCCTGCGCGCCAACCGAGGGTTTCTCCGGCGAGCCGTCCGCCACGTCGTGGCCGAGGGTGGCGTCCGCCAGATCCTCGACATCGGCACCGGCCTCCCCACCTCGCCGAACGTCCACGAGATCGCCCACGAGGTCGCACCGGACGTGCGTGTCGCCTACGTCGACAACGATCCCATCGTCAAGACGCACGGCGACGCCCTGCTCAGCAGCGACGGCACGACCAGCATCGTGCTCGGTGACCTCCGGGACCCGCGAGCCGTCGTGGACCACCCCGACATCCGCCAGGTCATCGACTTCGACGAGCCGGTCGCCCTGCTCCTCGTCGCGATCGTCCACTTCCTGACCGACGCGGACAAGCCCCAGGAGATCCTCGCCACCCTGCGCGACGCACTCCCCTCCGGCAGCTACCTCGTCCTCTCCCACGCCACCGGCGACTTCGCCGACCGCACGGCGGCCCAGGCCGTCTACAACAAGGCCTCCGCCAGCCTGAACCTCCGGTCCCACGCCGAGGTCGAGCGCTACTTCGACGGCTTCGACCTCATCGAACCCGGCCTCGCCCAGGCCCCGTTCTGGCGCCCGGACACTCCGCCGCCGCCCGGATCCGAACTGATCGGCTTCTACGGCGGCGTGGCGCGCAAGCGCGACTGATCGCCGCACCAGGTTCAGCACGGCCGGCGAAGGGGGAGCGCGGTGGTGGATCAGTGGGGCACGCTGTTGGGTGTACTGGTGGGTGCCGTGGCGTCGTACGCGGTCACGGCCCTGACCGAACGGGCCCGGTGGCTTCGTGTGCAGGCCGAGCGCTGGCAGGAGAAGAAGTTCGACGTGTACGCGCGTCACAGCAACGCGCTCAAGGAAGAGGTCGGGATCACGCAGCGCATCGGAGCGGCCCTGGGGTACGCGCATGTCGTCGACCCGCTGGAGCCCGCGGAAGGGCTGCCCCTGCCGGCCGAGGCCGAAGCACGCCGGGCCACGCTGTGGGAGTCCGTCCTCCTGGTGGGCGACGCGGAGACGGTGGTCGCCGCGCGCTCGTGGCACGAGGCCGTCTGGACCCTGGAGTTGCATGTGCGGGAGCAGCGTCAGGACGCGCAGGGATGGACCCGGGACTCCCAGCGGCTGAGCCGGAAACGCGACGCGTTCTACACATGCGCCCGGAAGGAGCTGGGGGTGGCCGGTCCGCCACCGCCGTCCGGCAACTGGCCCCGCGCCTGGCAGCCCGCCTAGGGGACCGCCGACTGACCGCCGGAGCAGGTCCTTGGCACGTGACCGGCGTCGGCCTGCGGCATTCCGCTCCTCCGCGGGACGGCACGGAACCGAGTGGTGCCGTCCCCGATCCATCCATCCCACCACTCGCCTCGGAAGGTGATCACCCGTGCCCGTGCCGAGCCTGCTCGCCGTCTTCGCCCACCCCGACGACGAGTCCCTGTCGGCGGGCGGAGTACTCGCCCGCCACGCGTCCGCCGGCGCGCGCACCGGGGTCGTCACGGCGACCTGGGCGGAAGACACCCCGCGCGCCGCGGAGTTGGCCGAAGCGCTGCGCATCCTCGGCGCGGGCGCCCCGCGGATGCTCGGCCACGCCGACGCGCGTGCACCCCGATCGGCCCCGGGCCGCCCGCGGTTCTGCGATGCGCCGCTCGACGACCTGGTGCGTCAACTGGTCGCCCACATCCGGGAGTTCCGACCCGACATCGTGATCACCCACGATGCCTACGGCGGCCTGACGGGCCATCCGGACCATGTCCACACCCACCGGGTCACGACACTCGCCCTCGAGGCGGCCGGCCTCGAACGCCTCTACCCCGACGCCGGCGACCCCTGGCAGCCGAGAGCCCTGTACACGGCCACGCATCCGCACTCCGCCATGCGGTCGTGGGGCAACCACTGGGCCCCGACGGGCAAGGCGATGCACACCGTTCCCGACGAGCGCATCACCGCGACGGTCGATGTCCGCCCCTGGCTGGAGCAGAAGATCGCCGCCGTCCTGGCCCACCGCACCGAGGTGACCCGAGGAGCCGCCCCGGGCCTGATCGCCGCCCTCCCGGCAGCCGACCGTGAACTGCTGCTGTCGACGGAGTGGTACATCCGCCACGACCTCGTCTCCACGGGAGCGGCGCAGACGGAACTGACGTCCTGAGACCCTCGGCGGTGGACTCCTCTGTCACGCCCGCTCGCCGTGCCGGGACCGCTGAGCCACCAACAGAGCAGTCATGCCCACCACCCCCAGGATCCCGGCGGAGCGGAAGGTGCGTGAGGAACGCCAGGACAGTACCGACCACTGCGACTGCGCGGACAGGCACGACCCGGTGCTCAGCCATGATCCGAACGAGACCAGCGACAGCGCCGACCCGATCGACCCCACGGACAGCGCACTCCCGATCGATCCGACGGACAGGGCCGAGCCGACCGACCCGATGGACAACACCGATCCCACGGACCCGATCGACAGCACCGAGTCCTGCGACCACAGGGACAACACGGAGTTCGAGCCGGCGCACTGTGTCGACGATCCGGATGTTTTGGTCATGAGGCCATCCTGCCCGCCGCTCCGGAGGATTCGCACCCGATACGTCCCACGAGGATGCTCACCGGGCGGCCCGTATTCTCCGGGGCGTGACAATCACGTACGTACTGGACGGCTCGCGGGTCACAACGCTGGAGGACTTCTGGCTCGTCGTGGGGGAGACCATCGGCGACGAGGGGTACTTCGGGCGTAACCTCGACGCCTTCGTCGACTGCCTTCGCGGAGGCTACGGCACGCCGGAGGACGGCGACTACGTGATCGAGTGGCGTGATCACGAGGTGTCCCGCCGTCACCTCGGCCACCCCGAGACCGTACGGCAGCTCGAGATCCGGCTCGCGCGCTGCCATCCGACGAACCGGTCCTCCGTGAGCGCGGAACTGGCGGATGCCCGCGCAGGACGCGGGCCCACCGTCTTCGACCGGCTGGTCGGGATCATCGAGGGCGAGCATCCGGGCGGACTACGCCTGCGCTGACCGGCCCCGCAGCGAGCCTCGGAACCCCGGCCCGGTCGCTCAGGGCAGCACCTTCACCTGCACCCCCGAAATCCGCCCCACCGCGTCGAAGCCCACCTCGACCGCGTTGCCGGCGCCCAGGTCCGCGACGATCCGGTCGCCCTCGGAGCGCTGGGGCACATCGTGGTGGTCGAAGTAGCCGCCGACGACATGCCGGGCCGAGTACCCGATCAGCCCCGCTCCTGTGAGCAGTGTCCGGGGCAGCGTGACCGGGTCCAGGCCGGCGCGGGGGACCCGGGCGTCGTCGGGCAGGAAGTAGACCTGCGTGGCCGGTCCCGCCGGAACGCCGATGTACCCGGGCGCCTCGGCCACCCCCATTCCCGTGAAGGCGAGCATCTCGGCGGCCCGCCGAGGATCGGCGAACCCGGACAACGGCACGATCTCCTCGGTCAGTTCGGCGATCCCGTGCACCCGCCCGTACCGTCGGACCGCGCCGGTCAGCGCCACCACCTCGGTGCCCCGCAGACCAGGATTGGCCCAGCCCCACATCCAGGACTGCTGGTCCATGTCGTACGTGCCGAGCACCGCCACCCGCAGCTCCAGCTCCCCCTGCTGGTACAGGCAGGAGGGCAGATCGGCGGTCCACGGCCCCTCGGGCAGAAACGCGCCCAGCGCGTCGAGCTGGGCAGCGCCCCACGCGGCATGTCGTTCGGCCTCGAGCAGGAACGCCTCGCTGAATTCGCTCACCATGCCCCGAGCCTATGAAACCGCCGGATCACACCTCGAACAGGGTCGGCCCGGCGAACGAGAAGCCAGGTCCCGTCGGCTCGCCGGGTTCGGCCGGACGAGGCGCGTCACCGTAACGGCCTCTTGCTCCCCCGTGTGCGATCTCGCAGGCTCGAAACGCTCTGTTCCCAGCGTCGAGGAGGATCTGTGCCCGCTGAAGCCGACATCCTGGCGCCGCCCCAACGGGTGGTCGAACGAGTCGAACGCTGGGACGCGTTCCTCGACGGAGCGGTCCCGGCGAAGGACGCCGGGACCAACCTGCTGATCGCGACCTGGAACCTGCGCGCCTTCTCCGACCTCACCAAGGCCTGGACCACCCCGGAGGGTGCCTCGCCGAAGCGGAACTTCACCGACATCCACCTGATCGCGTCGGTCATCCGCCGATTCGACGTCGTGGCGGTGCAGGAGGTGCGCGGCAACCTGCGCTCCCTGCGCTACCTGCTGAAGGTCCTCGGCGACGACTGGGCGTTCATCCTCACCGACGTGACACGGGGCAGCGCAGGCAACAGCGAGCGGCTGGCGTTCCTGTTCGACACCCGCAGGGTGAAACCGTCAGGTCTGGCCTGCGAGCTGGTGGTGCCCCTCGAGGAGGACGCGGGCGTACCCGCGACCGATCTGGAGAAACAGTTCGCCCGTACGCCCTACGCGGTCAGCTTCCTCTCCCAGGGCCAGACGTTCACCTTGGTCACCCTGCATGTCCTGTACGGCGACAAGGCTGCCGACCGGGCACCGGAACTGCGGGCGATCGCGCGGTGGCTGGCCTCCTGGGCGGAACAGGAGTTCGGCTGGGACCACAACCTCATCGCGCTGGGAGACTTCAACATCGACCGTGCCGGCGACCCGCTGTTCCAGGCCTTCACCTCCACCGGCCTGGTCCCCGCCCCGTCCTTGGACGGCCTGCCGCGCACGATCTTCGACGACCCGGGCGCCGAACACTTCTACGACCAGATCGCGTGGTTCACCAAGGGGCAGAAGCGCCGACCGGTGCTGACGCTGGAAGCCCTGGCCGGAGGGCACATCGACTTCGTGCCCGAGCTGCGCGGCGACCGGACGCTCAACGAGCTGTCCTGGCACATCTCGGACCACTTTCCGCTGTGGGTGGAGTTCGGGATCCCGGCCCCCTGAGCTATTTCCGGAGCCAGAAGCCGGAGCGCTCCAGCCACAGGGACAGCAGGGCGCCGTCCCCGAACACCTCGACGGACGTGCCGGCCGGGGTGCGGCGGCCGTAGAGCAGCAGAACGAGGTCGGTGAGCGGGGCACGTACCGCCACCGCGGCCTTGGCGTGGGTGTGGCTCCAGGTGATCGGCACGCCTGTGAGGTCCACCAGCCATTCGGCCCGGGGCGCGTCGGTGGCGTGCAGGTGCAGGGTGCGGCCGGGTCCGGTGAGCGGCGGGGCGTCGGGCCCGGCGGCCTCCAGGACCCGGGGCAGTGCGCCGAACCCCATCCACTCGTCCAGGGCGTCCCGCGCCAGCTCCTCCCGTACGGCGAAGGGGGCGCCCGTGACGAAGGCGGCGTCGGCGGCGTGCAAGGTCGTCTCATGGGCCATCCGCCGGGCCCAGAAACCCGCGACGCCGCTCGGCGCGACGGTCCACACCGGGGCGTCGGGACCGGCCTCGCGCAGGGCTCCGGTCAGCTCCGCCGCCCCCTCGGCGAGCCAGGCGTCCAGGTCGGCGGCGGACTCGGGACCGGGCGAGAAGACGTCGTCCACCATGTCGTGGGCGACGGGACCGGTGGCTCGGTCACGGACGATCCGCGCCGCCCACCGATGGGTTCCCCCGACATGCCGGGCGAGCTGGGTGAGGCTCCACCCGGGACAGCTGGGGACGGGGGTCGCGGCCGGCCCCGCCTCGGCGGACCGCACAGCGGCGCGCAACTCGTCGGCCCGGGAGCCGATTTCGGTGCAGTAGACGTCGTGCTTCACATCACTCACCGAGCCACCGTAGGACGGACCGGGCTCCCGCTCAACGCGGATTCACGACTGGCTCCGCACACCGGCCGCGCGGTAGGACACGTCCACCCGAGAGATCCGCATCCCCCTCGACGGGGTCATCGCAGTTCTCTAGTGCCAGTCGCTGATCCGGACATCGGCTGGTGCCGGGCTGCCGTGTCCCGTCTCGACGTACTCCTTGAGGCTCATCAGGAAGAGCGCCCACTTCGTACTGCAGTGGTGCATGAACTCGACCGGCTCGCGCCAGCCCTCGTGCTTGAACAGGACGATCGTGTACCCGTCGGTCCGACTGAAGGTCCAGTCGATCTCGGTGCCGATCCATTCCGCGGGGCCGTCCGTGACGCGCCACCGGACGTGGCCGGCGGGGTCGAGTTCCAGGATCTCCATGTCAAAACCGCCGACGTCGCCGAAGCGGAACGCCAGTCGGCCGCCGACCTCGCTCTTGCCCGTGGTGTCGGTGGTCCACCAGCCGGCGAGGCCCTCGGGGGTCGCGACCGCCCGGTAGACGTCGTCCAGCGGCGCGACGGCGCCGATGCGATGCAGGATGTCGACCATGGTCATGCTCCTTCCGTGGTGGTACGGCTTCGTTGGATCGTTTCCGCGATGTGCTTGATACGGCGGAGCCGGGCGTCCCAGGTGGCGCCGACCGCGGCCAGTTGCGCGACCGCGCGGGCGAGTTGGGCCTCGTCGACGCGGTAGCGCCGCTCCCGTCCGGCCGGCTCGGCGTGGACCAGCCCGACCCGGTCGAGGACGGCGAGGTGCTTCGCCACGGCCTGCCGGGTGACGGGAAGGCTCGCGCTGAGCGAGGTGGCGGTACCCGGTCCGGACGCGAGGAGCAGGTCGATCATGGTGCGCCGGGTGGGGTCGCCGATCGCAGACCACAGGTCGTCGTCGACCGGCGTGCTCATCGGGTCGACGCCAGCCGTGCGGCGTATGCGCCCAGCCGGGGGATGTAGTGGTCCCAGCCGCTCACGTGATCGCGGTACTGCTCCTCGAGTACGGCGATCTCCCAGCCCATCTCGCGGAACCCGGTCTCGGTCATCCGCACCAGGGTCCCCGTCTGCGTCGGCACGAGATCGAAGGTGACCAGCAGTGAGTCCCCGCCGCGTTCGGCGTCGGCGTAGCACCACCGGAACGAGAACCGCTTCGGCGGGTCGACCTCGACCACCGTGAACGCGACGGTCTTGGTCTCGCCCGTCGCCTTGTCGCGCCAGAAGAGCTCTCCGGGTGCCCCTTCGGCGGGCTCGAACCGGGCGTCGTCCGGCCACCACTCCCGCATGTGCTCCGGTCGGCTGACGACCTCGAAGACCACGTCGGGCGACGCGTCGACGTGGAGGTCGCGCTCGATGCTTCCGTACTCCATACCCGGCTCCCTTTTGCAACCATCGGTTGCGTATCAGGGTATGACCGAACGCGCCATCATGCAACCATCGGTTGCGAATCAGGGAAGGGAGGGATCAGCTCCGGTTCAGGGTCCGGGTGATGCCGGCGAGTACCGCCGTCGTGAGGATCCAGCCCGCCGCGATCAGCGAATACGACAGCCAGGCGGCCGTTCCGCCCTCCCAGTACCAGGACGTGCGCTGGCCGAGACCGCCGATGGGGATGAGCAGGTCGAGGGTGTAGACCAAGGGGTTGAACGGGGGCACCTGGCCGGGCTCGGTCGCCGTGGGGGAGTGGGTGGCGAAGACCGTGGAGCCGAGCAGGACGAGCGCCGCGAGCCACACGCCCGCACGCCACGGGCGGTAGCCGTAGCCGACGGTGGCCTCCAGGAGGTGACCCCACAGCCGGGCGGGCAGCGACAGGGTTCTTCTGCGATGGCGCTGCTTGGCCAGCAGAACCCGCCGGGCGTCGTCGTCATGGCCGATCTGCCGGTACCAGGCCGCCAGCTGCTCGTACGGCTGGGCCGCGTACCCCGGATGCCGCCGCACCCACGCCACACGTCGCTCCACGGACGACGCCTGGAGCTCGCTGCTCTCGTGCAGGGAGCCGTAGGTGAAGCCCTGCAGTCGTACGGTCTTCGGCCAGACACCCTCCCGGTCATGGAAGGCGACGGCCTGGGCGTCCTCGAGATCCACCACGCCGGACGGCGGCTGGGCCGGGGTGAAGACGACGACTCCCGCCTGCATACGGGCACAGTCGAGCGCCGTGCCGTCGGCCCGCAGCACCGCAGCGTCGAAGGTCACCTGGTCGGTGATCTGCGTGCCCCGCAGACTGACCGTCCCCTCGGCCGTGAACCCCTCGGACAGAGCCATGCTGCTGACCACCGCATGGTCGGCGAGGAGCGCCACACCCCCGGGATTGTGCAGCCGCGCCCGCTCCATGTGCAGGCCACCGAGCAGCTGGGCGCCCACGAGTCGCACGCCGCCGTGCACGGTGGCGGTACGACAGAACAGCCCGCCTTCCATGACGAGCCCGCCGGCGAACAGGGCCCATTCGCCGGGATGTGACAGCACCGCGTGGCTGAGCGCCAGCTCACCGGTCAGGCGCGCATTCAGCAGCTTCACGGCACCGCTGACGACCGTGTACCGCAGAGCGACCCTGCCCTCCACCCTGGCCATGCTGAGGTCGAGCCCCGGCAGTCTGCTGCCCTTGATCTCGATCGTCCGGGTGGTGGCGCCGTACAGTCCGGCGCCCCGCTCGAACCAGCACCCCTCGAACCGCATGACATGCCCGATCTCGGCCCCGCCGAGCTCCAGGCCCCCGCTGATCCGCGCGCCCGCGAGCCGCAGCGCGGGCACCCCTCCCGGCCGGGCCGGATTCGCGCCGAGGAGCAGGGCGGCCACGACACCGGCTCGCACGGTCCGCTCGTCGCCCCAGCCGCCCCCGTTGTCGGGATCGTCCTGCGCCCCACCCGTACGGAAGTCCACCAAACGGCCCGTGGGATACGCGTCCCACAACCGCCGCTCCGCCGAACTGAGTTCCTCGTACGCATACACGCCGGAAGAGTAACGGGCAGGAGCCGCAGGTGATCGACACTGGCCCTGAACCGTTGGTGCACCGGAAGGAAGAACACATCGTGGCGCACGTCCTGAACCTCTGGCGTCAACAACTGGGCCAGGTACCCGAGTCGGTGTGGGAGCGGACCGAGCTCCAGGTGCTGATCCTCGCGGACAACGGGCTCACGGAGCTCTCGGCCGGAATCGGGCGACTGCACCGCTTGACCACACTCGACCTCGGCCACAACCTCCTCCCGGCCGTGCCCGAGACTCTCGGAGACCTGACCGGCCTCGACGGCTGCCTCTATCTGCACGACAACGAGTTGGCCGAACTCCCCCAGTCCCTGGGCGACCTGACCCGGCTGCGCTACCTCAACGTCGGGGAGAACAAGCTGACCGCACTGCCGGAAGCCATCGGCCGTATGGCCGGGCTGATCGAACTGCGGGCCCAGCACAACCAGTTGACCGAACTGCCCGACAGCCTCGGTGACCTGCGCAGCCTGCGCGAACTCTGGCTCCGGGGCAACGCGCTCGAAAGCCTCCCACCGACCGTGGCCGACCTCCAAGAACTGCGCCACCTGGACCTGCGCGAGAACGCCTTCGCCGAACTCCCGGAGCCCCTCACCGCACTGCCCCGCCTCCGCCACCTCGACCTGCGCAGCAACCGTCTGGTCCGACTGCCGCGCCAGGTGCTGGAGATGCCCGCCCTGGAGAAGCTGGACCTGCGCTGGAACGCGTGCGAACCTCCTGCGTCGCTGCTGGCCGAGCTGGAACGGCGCGGATGTGTCGTCCTCCTGTAGACCCCGAAGGCGGCCGGACTGCCGTCACCTGCGGGCACCGTCCCTCAGACGACGGGCTCACCGACGCCCAGGAGGTTCCCCTCGCTGTCCCGGAACCAGGCGGCGCGCTCGCCCCGGGCGCCCTTGCCGGGATAGTTGCCCTCGACGTCCGCGATGGAGTCCTTCGTGCGGAGACCGGGCACGTCGACGTCCTCGAACACCACGCCGCGCCGCTTGAGCTCCGTCACGACGGCCTCGATGTCGTCGACCTCCCAGCCCATCTGTGTGAAGGTGCCGGCCGAGGATCCCGTGGAGGTGAAGAGGGCGAAGTCCGTGCCCGAGCATCGGTACAGCAGCCCGCCGGGTCGTTCGTCGACGGGCTCCAGCCCGAGCTTCTCGGCGTAGAAGTGCCGGGCCCGCTCCAGGTCCTGGGCGGGTAGGCGGGTCGCCACGCGTCCCCGGGCCAGCATGTTCCTGCCGTCTGTGTCCATACGTCCACTGTGCCGTCGGGCGGCGCGGAGCGCAGGGGAGGCGGTGCGGCCGCTCAGGTGAGGTTGAGTCCGCCGTCCAGGATGATGACCTCGCCGGTGAGGTAGGTGCTGGCGATGACCGAGGCCACGAGGCCGGCGACGTCGGAGGGCCGGGCGGGGCGGCCCATGGGGGCGCGGTCGCGCCACAGTTCGTGGGCCTGCGTCCAGTCCTTGGTCATGGGGGTGTCGACCAGGCCCGGGGCGATGGCATTGACGCGTACATCGGGTGCGAGGGCGGCCGCGAGGAGCCGGGTGACGTGGTTGAGCGCGGCCTTGCTCGCCGCGTAGGGCACCGACGAGCCCTTGGGGCGCACCCCGGCGTGACTGGTGATGTTGACGACGGAGCCGCCGATGGGGGACCGGCGCAGCGCGGGAAGAGCGGCCGTGCACAGCACCCAGGGGGCGATCAGGTTGACCTCCAGCAGTTGCCGCCAGTCCGCCGGTGTCGCCGCCGCGAGGTCGTGGTGGGGGATGGGCCGGCTGATGCCCGCGTTGTTGACCAGGACGTCCAGCCGGCCGTAGTGGCCCAGCGCCTCCGCCACCAGGGCGCGCGCCTCGTCCTCGACGGCCAGGTCGGCCTGCACATACGCACCGTCGAGCTCCGCCGCCAGCGCCCTGCCCGCTTCCACGCTGCGCCGCGAGTGCACGACGACACGCATCCCGTCCGCCGCCAGCCTGCGCGCGACGGCCTCCCCGATGCCCGAGGTGGAGCCGGTGACCAGGGCGACGGGGCGATCCGCTTGTCCGATGCTGCTCATGCTTGCGGATCTTGCCATGCCTCCCGGAGCCCGACGCCGCAGCGGGTGGCCGACTGGCATCATCACCGGGTGATCAGCGACGGCATACCGCCCAGCCCCCGCAAGCGTGTCCTCCTCGACGTCGACGGCACGTTGATCGACGCCGTGGACAACCAGCGTCGCGTATGGGCGACTTGGGCGCGTCGCTACGGACTGGACGCGGACGGCGTCTACCGCGTGGCACTGCGCACCCGTCCGATCGAGACCTTCGCCCAGGTCGCTCCCGACCAGGATCCGCAGGACTGCCTGGCCGCTCTGCACGAACTGGAGGATGACGACGTCCGTTCCGGTGAGTACTCGGCCTTCGACGGAGCGGCGGAGCTGCTGGGCACCCTGCCGCCGGGGGCATGGGCGCTGGTGACCTCGAACTACGAGCACCGGGTACGCGGACGGTTCGCCCGTACGGGCCTGCCGGTCCCGTCCCTCGTCGTGGACGCCGCCGCGGTCCAGGAGGGCAAGCCGTCGCCCGAGCCCTATCTCCAGGCGGCCCGGCAGCTCGGAGTGCGGCCGGCGGACTGCCTGGTCATCGAGGACGCCCCGTCCGGGGTGGAGGCGGGACTGCGGGCCGGCATGACGGTGTGGGGCGTCAATGCCGCGGTGCCGGTGACCGGCGTACACCGCCACTTCGCCACCCTGCGCGCAGCGGTACCGGAGATCCTCGCCTTCGCGGAGTCCCCTGGGCTGCATCCGATCAGTTTCGGAGAAGCCGCCGCGCCGGGGAATTCCTAACCTGGTGTCACCCCACCAGGGCTCGTACGAGAGGAATCTGCCATGAAGAGCTCCCAGACGTCGGACAAGAGCGGCGGCGCGGCAGGCGAGAAGTACGACGGCTTCACGGAGGAGGAGCGGGGCGCGATGAAGGAGCGCGCCCAGGAGCTGAAGGCGTCCGCGCGGCGGGGCAAGGGGTCCGCCAAGGCGGACCCGGAGGCCGACGTACTGGCGAAGATCGCGGAGATGCCGGAGTCGGACCGTGTCCTGGCCGAGCGGCTCCACGCCGTCGTCAGGGCGAGCGCGCCGGAGCTCGCGCCCAAGCTCTGGTACGGCATGCCGGCGTACGCCAGGGGCGGCAAGGTCGTCTGCTTCTTCCAGAGCGCGCAGAAGTTCAAGACGCGGTACGCCACGCTCGGCTTCAGCGACCTGGCGAACCTCGACGACGGCCCGCTGTTCCCGACCGCCTACGCGCTGACGGACCTGACGGGCGACACCGAGGAGCGGATCGCCGAGCTCATCAAGAAGGCCGTGAGCTGAGGCGCTGACGCTGTCAGACTCGGCCGGTATGAGCGACTGGTTCCTTCAGAAGGTGTACGGCGTGCGATTCGAGTGGGGTCCGTCCGGTGCCCAGCGGTTGGGGCCAGAGGCCGCCTGTCTCGTGGTGGTGGACGTGCTGTCGTTCACGACGTCGGTGAGTGTCGCCGTCGAGGCGGGGACCGAGGTCTTTCCCTGTGCCTGGGGTGATGAGACAGCGGCGGCCTTCGCCCGGGAGAAGGCGGCCGCGCAGGCCGTGGGCCGGCGAGCCGTCACTCCGCAGTCGCCGTGGTCGCTGTCTCCGGCGGCGCTTCGGAGAGCCCCGTTCACTCCCCGGCTCGTGCTGCCCTCACCCAACGGGTCCGCCATCGCGGCGGCGGCGGGTGGTTCGACGGTCGTCGCCGGGTGTCTGCGCAACGCGTCGGCCGTCGGACGCCGGCTGGCTCTGCACGGCTATGGAACGGGGGAACGTCCCGTCGCGGTGATCGGCGCGGGGGAGCGGTGGCCGGACGGATCCCTGCGTCCGGCGCTGGAGGACCTGCTGGGAGCCGGTGCCGTGATCGCCGCCCTGGAAGAGCAGGGTGTCGGCGCGTTGTCGCCGGAGGCGGCCGCCGCGAGGTCCTGCTTCACGGGGACTCCCGACGTGGCCGCCGCCGTGACCGCCTGCGCCTCGGGCCTCGAACTGGCCTGTGGCGGCTTCGCGGACGATGTGGCCGTCGCCGTCGAGGTGGACGCCGCCTCGATCGTGCCCGTCCTCACCGACGGAGCCTTCAGGCAGGGACAGGCGCAGCCTCGGAGCGCGTAGCCGGTTCGGGAATCAGGGTGGCCGCTCGTCGCGTTGCCCCCAGGACCGCTCACCCGTCCCAGTTTCGTCCAGGAGACCTCCCATGGCAGAGCCGGAGATCGACGCCGTCGTGTTCGACGTGCTCGGCACCCTCGTCGACGAACCCGCCGGTCTGCGAGGCGGTATCCGTGAGTTCGCCCCGAAGCTCGACGATCCCGGGATCGAGAAGCTCCTGGCGCTGTGGCAGCGGCACATCGAGACCGAGCAACGCCGCATCCTCGGTGGCGCTCGGCCTTACGTCCCCACCGACGTACTGGACCTGGAAGCCGCCCGCGCGGTCGCCGACGCCGCCGGAGTCGACGACCCGGCGGCGGTGACGGCGCTGTCCCTGTCGGGTCGCCGGCTCCCGCCGTGGCCCGACACTGTCGCGGGGCTCGCCCGGCTCGCCGAACGGTTCCCGCTGATCGGACTCTCCAACGCGAGCCGGACGGCGCTCCTGGGAATCAACGCCCACGCGGGACTGCGCTGGCATCAGGCTCTGTCCGCCGAGGACGCCCGGACCTACAAGCCGGCCCCGGCCGTCTACCGACTGGCTGTCACCGTCTCCGGCCTACCGCCGGAGCGACTGCTGATGGTCGCCGCCCATGCCTGGGACCTGCGCGGAGCGCAGAGCCTCGGCCTGCGCACCGCCTATGTGGCCCGCCCGGTCGGCGACCCGCCCACTCCCTCGGACCGATTCGATCTGCACGCCGCCGACTTGAGCGACCTCGCCGACCAGCTCGGCCCCATGTAGGGGAATGCCTGGGGGGTTGAACACCCCCAGGCATTCCCGGCCGTGGGTTACAGCCCGTCACGCACCATGGCGGCGACGATCTGTACATGGCGGTCGGCCGCCGTACCGGACATCTCGTTCTCGTAGTTCAGGCCGTAGGGCCAGAAGTGGCCACCACCCGTGGACAGTTTGGCGCTGGAGCCGTCGAACTGCCTGACCAGTGCCGTGGCTTGCGCGCCGGTCCAGGTGCCGCTGCCGCCGAGAGCGGACCAGCCCGAGCTCGTTCCCACTCCGATGGTGTGGGCGATCTCGTGCAGGGCCGTCCTCTCGGTCATGTAGCTGCGGTTGCCGAAGCGGATGGTGCCGTTGAGGTTGCCGTCGGCGGTGGGCACGCTCGGGTCGTAGCGCACGGTGATGCTCTTCCCCAGGTCGCTGAGGTTGTTGTAGCGCGCCACGGCCGCGTTCATGGCCGCCGTGATGAGGTTGTACGCCGTCTGCTGGTCCGCCGTGGGGTTGCTCGCCCGTTCCAAGGTCCAGGTGATGGTGGCCGCCGCCACCTGCTCCTGTGGAACGGGCGCTGCCTTCGGTGCCGCCTGCGCGACGCCGGGCCCCGCGAGCAGGGCCGCGGCGAGCGCGGTGACGGCCAGTGTGTTGCGCCAGGGTATGGCCGTTCGAGGACTGTGCTCCTTGTTCTGACGTGGGCTCATATGAGGTCCTCCTGTGGGGGGTTGGCCGTCGAGTGTGGGGGGGACGGCATGACCGGTACGCCCGGCCGGGGGTTCACTCCCGACGGTCGCCGATGGTGACCAGTCCGGTGATCTTCGAGCTGGTGACGTTGTCGTAGACGACATCACCACCGGACTTCTTCCAGATCCTGACGTGGAAGCTGTCCGGGGTATCGGTGGCGGTGACCCGGAAGGCGTAGCCGTCGGCGCCGTTGACCGTGCCGGTGCCCTGGTAGACGGCCTGGGAGCCGGTGACCACGAGCCAGTCGGAGCCGGTGGAACGGAACTTGAGCTTGGCCGGACCGAAGTCGAGGGACATCTGCCCGATGGGGACGGAGGTCAGCTGCGTGTAGAAGGCGGTGAAGAAGAAGGCGGCCTTGCCGGTCAGCGTCGGCTTGGCGGGGTAGGCCCCGGCCGGCGAGGTGAAGAGGCCGGTGCCGAACGCGTGTCCGGCGGCGCGGTCGTAGACGATCAGCTCGGGGAGCGTCCTGCTGTCCGAGGCGCCTTCGTCGTCGGTGACGGTGATCACCGGCTTGCGGATACCGGCCTTGCGGTAGGTGTGTTCCGCCCGGCAGCCGGACGCGGTGACCGTGCCGGCCGTCGGCGTGGTGCCGTCCTTCCAGTCGACCGTGCAGGTGTGGGTGTCACGGGTGCCCGGATCGGTGAACTCGGCCGTGACGACCGCCCGCTTGCCCACCGACACCGGGGACTTCGGTCCCGTGGCGGAGGTGAGGGCCGGTGCCACGTTGGCGACCTTGACGGTCGCCGTGTCGCTGCTGCGGCCGCCGGTCAGCGTCACCTTGAACGTGCCGTCGTCGGTGCAGGTGAGCGTCGTGCTCGCGGCCCCGGCGTCGGCGAAGGTGCAGGGCGCCCCCGCCTCGGCGGTCCACTTGGCGGTGCCCGCGCCGGATACCGTGCCGTTGAGCTGGATCTTGTCGCCTTCCTTGCCGGAGGCGTCCGCGCCGGCTCGGGCGATGGTGACCGGGTCGATGCTCTCCAGGGTGGGGACGACCTTCTTGATCAGGCCGTCGGCGTCGAACTCCATCTTGTCGATGGTGGTTTCGCGGTGCATGCCGTCACCGCCGGGGATGGCGAAGCGGTGGTAGACGATGTACCAGTCGTCGGTGTTCGGGACGTGGACCACCGAGTGGTGGCCGGGGCCCTTGATGCCGAGCGAGAGGTCCTTCTCCAGGATCACGCCCTGCTTGGTCCAGGGACCGGTGGGCGAGGAGCCGGTGGCGTAGGCGACCTGGTAGTTCTCATCACGTGTGTCGTTCTCCGACCACATGAAGTAGTAGGTGCCCTTGCGCTTGATGACGAAGGAGCCCTCGTTGTAGTTGCTCGGCGTGATGTTGGTGACCTTCGAGGCGTCGAAGGAGACCATGTCGTCGTTGAGCGGGACCACATAGGCGCGGCCGTTGCCCCAGTACAGGTACGACGTGCCGTCGTCGTCGGTGAAGACCGCCGGGTCGATCATCTGGCCCGTGTAGTCACCGGCCTTCAGCAGCGGCTTGCCCAGGGCGTCCTTGAAGGGGCCGGTCGGCGAGTCCGACACCGCGACACCGATGTTCGCGTCGGCGCAGAAGTAGAAGTAGTACTTGCCGTTCCGCTCCTCCATCGCCGGCGCCCAGGCGCGGCTGTCGGCCCAGGAGACATCCGGACCGAGGTCCAGGATGACGCCGTGGTCGGTCCAGTGGACCAGGTCCTTGGAGGAGTACGCCTTGAACTGCGTACCGCTCCAGCCCTCGAAGCCGTCGGTGGTCGGGTAGATGTAGAAGGTGTCGCCGAACCTGACGATGTTCGGGTCCGCGTTCAGGCCCGGCAGCACCGGGCTCTTCATCTCCACGGCCGACACCGTCCAGGTGCGCTTCTTCCCGTCCGAGCCCGTGACCTCGTACGTCAGCGGCTTGCTGAAGTCGCGCAGGGTGCCGGAGGCGGGGCTGATGGTCGCGCCGTGGGCGAGGGTGAACTCGGGTGCCAGGGCGGTGACATCACTGCCCGGGGTGAGCGGCAAGACGATCTTGCTGCTCTTGTCGGTGATGATCGCGTCGGTCTTCAGTGCCGGGTGGGTCGCCCCCGCGATCCCGGTGGTGTTGCCGCTGAGCTCCAGGATCTCAGCGGGCGTCAGGGCCCGGTTGTAGATCCGGAAGTCGTCGACCTCGCCGCCGAAGTACGGGTCCGGGGAGTACAGGGACTTGCCGATGTAGCCGGAGTAGTCCTTCGCCGAGTCGTAGAGTTCGGACGGCTTGACGGTGACACCGTTGACCCGGGCCGCCTCGGCGCCGTCGATGTAGAGGATCGCCGTCTCGGTCGCGCCGTCCAGCGTGACGGTGATGTGCTTCCACTCGCCGGCGGTGAGCTGGGAGCCGCCGATCATCTGCTTCTCACCGGACCAGGTGGCCTTGGTGATCGCGGAGAACAGCTTGCCGCCCCCGTTGGACGGGGTGGCGAACAGATACTTGTTGCTGTCCGGGCCGAGTCCGAACAGCCACTGGAAGTTGTCGCCGCCCTTCCACTTCACGTACGTGGAGACGGTGACACTGGTGGTGTCCTTCAGGACCCCGTTGGGGATCTTGACGTACGGCGAGCTGGAGCTGCTGTTGCCGCCGGACATCTTGAACGAGCCGCCCTCGACGCCGGTCCCGAAGTCGGGCGTACGGACGTAGGTGCCGTGGTAGCCGTGGCCGCTGGAGTCGCGGGCGATGCTGCCGCCGGTCTCGTCGAAGTCGTAGTGCAGGAGCAGGTCGGCCGGGACATCCGGGCCCTCGGTGGAGACCGTGACCTCGGCGTTGACGTCGATCGCGGAGTCGCCCGCCAGGTCGCCCTTCACCGTGAAGACGCCGGCCTGCGCGTACTGCGATGCGGCGACGTCCTCCCAGGTGACGGCGACGGGACGCTTCACGCCGTCCGCGGACTCGGCGATGACGGTGGCGGGCAGGACCGGGGCGTCACCGATGCGCGTCTCGACCTTGACGTCCTCGGCGCTCGTGATGATCTGGTCCGGCTGGTACGTCTTGAGCAGCCGGTCGTACTCGGCCTGGGTGACCGGGAGCACCGTGCCGTGCCGAGGCTTGGACGGCAGGTCGTAGCCGGTGGACGGGGTCCAGACGCCGGAGGCCAGGTCCGTGGTCTCGAAGGGGATGTAGCCGCGTCCGCCGAACTCGTCGAGGAACGCGTACCACTTCTCCTCGGTGTTCGACTTGAACACCAACGGGCCCTCGGCCGCGCTCATCTCGCCCTTGCCGATGCCCTCGGCGACGGCGGTCCAGGAGAGGTTGCGGAGCGTGTCGCTCTTCTCCTCGAAGATGAACTTGCTGTTGGGCGTGGAGGAGCTGTTGTTCCGCTCGTCCTTGGAGAGGCGGAAGTACGTGCCGTCGTGCTGGATGACCGTGGAGTCGATGACCGAGTAGCCGCGGTCGACCCAGACCTTGGGCTCGCTGAAGGTGTAGAAGTCACGGGTCGTCGCGTACATCATGCGGTTGTACGTGTCGCCGGAGTGGGCCTCGTTGTCGTACAGCTTGGAGGCCCAGAAGACGACGTACTCGCCGAGCTTCTCGTCGTAGTACGCCTCGGGGGCCCAGGTGTTGCCGGCCGAGTCGGGGGAGACCTTCACCAGGCGCTGGTTGGTCCAGTTCACCAGGTCGGTGGACTCCCAGACCATGATGGACTTGCTGCCGGTGCGCTGCGAGGCGTCCCAGTCGCCGTTGCCGTAGATCCTCAGGTCGGTGGCGATCTGGTAGAACTTGTCGCCCTCGGGGGAGCGGATGATGAACGGGTCGCGCAGGCCCTTCTCGCCGAGCGTGGAGGTCAGGACCGGCTTGCCGTCGTTCAGCTCCCGCCACTTCAGCGGGTCGTTGCCCTTGCTGAGCGCGGAGTAGAGCTGCTCGCCGTCCGAGGTGCCCTCGCCGGTGAAGTAGCTGAACATGTAGCCCTTGAGGGCCTCCTTCTTGGGCAGTTCCGGCACCTTCGCGGTGAAGGCGCGGGTCGTCGTCGCGTCGCCCTTGGTGACGGTGGCGGTCAGCTCGACGGTCGTGGTGCCGTCGCCGTGCGCGGGCCGGTGGACCACGCCTTCCGCGGAGACGACGTCCGTGTTCGCGGAGGACCAGAAGACCTTGGTGCCCAAGGCGCCGTCGGCCGGGAGCGTGAGGTTGCCGCGGACGTCGTCGAGGTTGTGCACGGACAGTGCCTCGGCGGCCTGCTGGACGGCGGTCGTGTCGTCGACGGCGGGCAGGACCGTGACCTCGAAGGTCTTGGTGGCGCTGAAGGTGCCCTTCTTCAGGGTCGCCGTCAGCGTGGCGTGGCCGTCCGGCTCACCGGCGGCGGGGCGGGTCACCGCGCCGGAGTCGGAGACGACGTCGGTGTTGTCGCTCTCCCAGGTGATGGAGGAGCCGCCGGCCGTGCCGGTCCTGGGCAGGGTCAGATCGGCGGTCACCGCGCTGGTGTCGCCCAGGGTGAGGGCCGCCTTGTCGTCGGCGACGCCCTGCTCGGCGATGGGGAGGGAGAGCTGCTCGACCTCGGAGTCGGCGAGTGCGCGGTCGTAGACCCGGAAGTCACGGATCTTGCCCTTGAAGAGCTTGTCGCTGGTGTAGACCGACTTGCCTATGTAGTTGGCGGTCGTGGTGCCCGAGCCGATGGAGCCCGGGGTGGTGGTGACCGAGGTGTTGCGGCCGACCTCCACGCCGTCCTCGTACAGCACGGCCGTGGTGCCGGTCTGGGTGTAGGTGAGCTGCTTCCACACCGAGCGGGTCAGGTTGTGCGAGTCGGTGGGCCGGGTGTTCTGCTCGGTCGACCAGTTGCCGGAGGCGATGGCGGTGCGCAGCGAGTTGCCGGTGGCGAAGAGGTAGCCGTTGCCGGCGCCGCTGGTGGTGTTGCCGAACCCGTAGATGAAGTACGGGGTGGTCTGCGACTCGTCCATCAGCACGTCCATGGAGACGCTGATCGAGTCCATGCTCTTCATGACGTCGTTCGGCACCTTGATGTAGGTGTCCGAACCGTTGAAGGCGAGGCCCTGGCCGTTGCCCGTCCAGCCTGCGGTGCCGTTGACCGTGCCGTCCCGGCCGTTGCCGGAGGCGTCGGTGACGGTGGTGCCGGAGGAGGCGTCGAGCTTGTACCAGAGAGCCAGTCCGTCGGTGACGTCCGCGGTGTCCGCCGCCTGCGCGGGGACGAGGGGTGCGGTGAGGCCCAGGAACAGCGATGCGACGGTCAGGCCGGCGAATCGGCCCGTCCGGCGTCTCGCGCGGGTGCGCGGACGTGCGAAGTACGTCATGTGGGGTTTCCCTGCTGAGGCATGGCTGACGGGGGAGGGAAGAGGCGTGGCGGAGCAGGCCGTCGACGGGGGTGGCCTCGGCGGTGGACACCCTGGCGTTTCGGCTGTGTGACGTCGTGTTGCGAGAGTGTCAAACGGGGTGTGGTGCAGCGTCAAGAGGTTTCGAACAATGTCCGACAGGTCGAACAGTGCTGTTGTGGGTCCACCGGCCGGAGTGCGGCGCCCTGTTGGGCAGGCGGCGTCGCACTCCGGGACCTGTTGACCGCCTACCGAGGAGCGTCCTCGTGCTCGTCGTGTCCCAACTGGCGGCGACGTTCCTCGCGGTAGAGGTAGCGGCTCATCGCGTCCGTCCCCGACTGGTCCCGAACCGCGTGGGCCCCCTGACCGCCCTGGGAGAACGACTCCACGATGCTCCCGTCGGGACCCGCGAAGCGCGGTGCGTCCTCCAGGGGATAGGGGGAGCCGGCGGTCGGGTCGACGGGAACCTCGTGCGGCGCCGCGTAGGTGATCGTGTGCGGCAGCATGATCAGCGACGTCGTGCCCGACTGCTGTCGGGACGGCCGCAACTGCACGCGGATGCCGTGCCGGTCGGCGAGCCGGCCGACCACGAACAGACCCATCTGCCGCGAGATGTTGGCGTCGACGGTCGGCGGATGGGCGAGCTTGTGATTGATGGCGGCGAAGTCCTCGGCCTTCAGGCCGATGCCGCTGTCATGGATCTCCACCATGACCCGCCCGTCGGGAAGCCGGCCCGCGGTGACATACACCTTCATCTGCGGTGAGGAGAACGCGGTGGCGTTCTCCAGGAGTTCGGCCAGCAGATGCACGAGGTCGCTCACGGCACGGCCGTGGATCTCGGCCTCCGGGACGCCCGAGAGCTCGATCCGCTCGTACTGCTCCACCTCCGAGGCGGCGGCCCGCAACACGTCGATCAGCGCGAGCTGTGGCATCCCGTGGTGGTTGGACTCCTCGCCGGCAAGGACCAGGAGGTTCTCGCCGTTGCGGCGCATACGGGTGGCCAGATGGTCCAGGCGGAAGAGGTTGTCCAGCTGGTCCGGGTCGGCCTCGTTGTTCTCCAGATCGGTGATCAGGGCCAGTTGACCCTCGACGAGCGACTGGCTGCGGCGCGACAGGTTGGTGAAGATCGCGTTGATGTTGCCCCGCAGCACCGCCTGCTCGGCGGCCAGCCGCACCGCCTCACGGTGCACCTGGTCGAAGGCCCGGGCGACCTCGCCGATCTCGTCGGTCGAGGTGATGGGGATCGGCGCCACCCGGGTGTCGACCCGGCCGGGAGTGGAGCGGTTGAGCTGGGAGAGCAGGGCCGGCAGCTGCTGCTCGGCGATCTGGAACGCCGAACCGCGCAGGACACTCATCCGGCGGCTCATCGAGCGGGCCACCCCGGCGGCGATCAGGAACGCGGCGAGCACGGCGCCGAGGACCACGGCCGACAGGACGATGGCGTCCCGGCGCGCACTGTCGGCGATGTCCTTCGCGTTGGCGAGCGCGGTGTCGCTGAGATAGACCTCGACCTGGCGGTACGCGTCGAAGGAGAGCGTGGAGGCGGCGAAGAAGGAGTCGGTGGTGATGCCCTGCTCCGCGAGATCCCCGGCCGACTTCCCCGACGCGATCTCACTGATCATCGTCGTCATGGCCGGCGGGACGACGTAGTCCTCTCCGGCCGCCTTGGCACGCGCCGCGGCCTGGGTGACCTGCTGCTCGCCCTTGGTCTTCGCGGCTGCCAGCGCCTTCTTCAGCCGTGCCGTGTCCTGGCTCGTGGCGGCGCCGTCGAACTCCACCAGCGCGACCTGCTGGAGATAGGCGTAGGAGCGGAACGAGGCGAGCTGGGTGGCGAGTTCACCTTCCTTGAGCTTGCTGCGGTCCTCGGCCAGGATGTGCGTGCCGATGGCGCGGGTCAGGGACTCGGCCGCCTGCGTGAGCGAGATGGCGTACAGGGCCCGGCCGAAGCTGGCCTGGTTGCTGCTGCCGAAGCCGAGCTCGTTGGAGAGTTCCATCAGCGGGTGCTGGATCAGGTGGTACTTCTCCTCGGTCTGCACCCCGGGCAGCGCGGACGTGAACGCCGCGGCTCGGATGCCTGCGAGTTGCTTGCCGCCGCTCTGGACGACCTCGACCCTTCTCAGCAGACGCTCGGTCCGGGGCATCCGCTCCACCGTCTTGTCGAAGGCGGCCCTGTCCTGATCGGTGATCTTGCGTGCCTTGGCGACGACACTCGAGTCGGTGTCGCCCCGCAGCAACGGGACGACCGACAGATCACGCTCGTTGATCGCGTCGCTGGCGTACTTGTTCGCCGCCTGCACCAACTCCGCGACCCGGACCGCGTCGTCGGCGCTCTGCCAGGTGTCCACGGCCCGCGTCACCCTGAATCCGCCGAGCACGAGCGTGACCACGACCGGGATCAGAAGGATGGCCCGCAGTCGCCGTGCCACCCGCCAGTTGTGGGTGAAGGACATGCCCCTTCTGCGCCCGGTCGCTTTCGGCTGCTCAGGCTGTTGAGGCGGTGGAGTCGGCTGAGCCGTGGGGGCTCCCGCAGCTGCCTTGCGGGGCGCTGCTCGCCTTGCGTTCCTCACTCGACTACCGACCTCTCGACGACGGGTGGCCCGCGACCGTGCCCGGCCGAACGTGTCGGGCCGTTCCTGGCTGCATGCGTGTGCGGGACCCGATCACGGCTCCTTTGAACCGTTACGGATATGAAGCGCTCCGTGTTCAGACCTGACAGCGTCGGTCCCCGGTGATCGGTCGGGAGGCCTCGTCCATGCAGTCAGCGGCGCGTCCGCGTTGTTGGTGACCCGGACCGGTGCGGCTCCCCACCACCGCCGTACCGTCTTGGTCTCGCCCGGCGACAGCGGAAGCCACTCGGGGTCCGCGCCCAGGACGGTCTCCACGCGCGCCTCACCGTACGAGGAACCGTCGTTGCGCACGCTCAGCTGCGTCGAGCCCCAGACCAGGCCGGGAAGACGGTGCTGTCGTCACGGTTCGGCAGCCGCACCGGCGTCGGAGTCCGCCGTGGTGGTGTGGCCCGCGGCCGGTCCCGGTCGACCCGGCTCGCGGACACCGCGTCGGCCGTCAGTCCGATGGAGTCCTGGCTCTGTCGGGCAGATCGCCCGAGGAACACGGCCGGATGCGGCAGCTCACGCGTCCTGTCGGGCCCGCTTCGGATCTTGGACGAACTCTTCCCCTGCGCTTCATCAGCGTTGGATCTGCCCTTGCCGACCCCCGGCGAGAGTGGCAGCACGTCACAGCAGTCTCATGCGCCTCGGTACAACGCCCACGCATCAAGGGCGCACCGTGCGCGCAGGCCGGAGGGGAACAGAAACCATGGGCATCACCGGATATCCGCAGCGCAGGACCATCGTCACCGGCGGACTGGCGGCCACCGCCGCCCTGTTGACCGGTTGCTCGTCGTCCAGCGGTGCCGAGCCGACCGTACAGGTCGGAGCCGCAGGGGCGGCATCCACGCCGTCACCGTCCGTCGGCGCACGGCCGGACTCGCCCTCGGGCGCCTTCACCCGGCTGATGCAGGGGAACCGGCGCTGGGTGAAGGGCACGCTGCTCCACCCCGACCAGGACCCCCGCCGCCGCGAGGCCGTCGCCGAGGAGCAGAAGCCGTACGCCGTCGTCCTGTCCTGCATCGACTCCCGGGTGCCGCCGGAGCTCGTCTTCGACACCGGCATAGGCGACCTGTTCGTCATACGCACCGGCGGTCAGGTGGTCGCACCGGTCGTCACCGGCTCCGTCGAGTACGGACCCCTCACGGCGGGAACCCCGCTGATCGTCGTCCTGGGACACCAGCGCTGCGGAGCCATCAAGGCGGCGTACAAGGCGATGCACGACCGAACGACGCTGCCCGGCAACCTTCAGGCGATCTCCGAGTCCCTGCGCACCGCGTACGAGGCGACCGTCGCGCAGAAGGCTGCCGACCCGGTCGACGCCATGATCCGTATCCACGCCAGGCAGACCGCCGCCGCGCTGCGCACCAACACCTCACTGTCGCCGCTCGCCGAGGAGGGCGATCTTGCCGTGGTCAGCGCCTACTACTCGCTGGACACCGGCAGGGTGGACGTCCTGAACGGCGCGCCCACCGCCTGACCGGACGGACAGCGGCGCGACGTCCTCGGCGTGCAGGACGTCGCGCCGTCGCAGAGCGACGGACCCGCCCGCGAAGGCGACGAACGACCGGCAGCGCGCTCCGATTATGTTGAGGGCATGACGGACCTTCACCATCCGCGCCTGTCCGGGCTGGGCCGGAACCCGGCAGCCTCCGAGGACATACTGGTGCGGCTCGCGGCTCACGGGGCCGGCCGGCACGGGATGTCGAGGAGGCGGGGGCCGGTGGCGGACGCGGTGGTCGAGGCGCTGTTGGAGCATGACGACGGCGACGTCATGTCCACCCTCCGCGCGGAGCGGATCTCCCCGGCCATGCGCCGCAGGATAGCCACGCACCCGAACCCCGCGATCCGCGACGCCCGCGCGGACTTCGTCCGCCAGCTCGTGGAGTTCGGGACGGTTGTTCCCGGCGACGTGGCGGAGGTCTACGGTCAGTCCCTGGCGTCGCTGGCCGCGGCGCCAGATCCCGGACTGCGCGCCGCGCTCGCGGAAGCCTGGTACGACCGGCCGGCCTCGGTACAGGCGGCATTTCTCGCGGACCCGGATCCACGGGTGCGTGCGGCGGCCACGAGGCACAGGCAACCGGGCGTGCCGGCCGAGTGGTGGGACCGTTGTCTCGCCGACCCGGCCGTACGGAAGAACGTGGCGCGGTACGTCCCGCTCACCTGGGACCAGTTCACCGAGCTCATGCGAACCGGTGACAAGGGCATCCAGCGGGCGGTGGCCGGGAATCCGCACCTCTCCGCCGACATGGTGACTCAACTCCTGGACCTCGACGACCCGTTGGTGCGGGTCGCGGTGGCGCAGAGCCGCCATGTCGACGATGCCGCGCGCGACCGCTTGTACGCGCTCGTGGAAGCCCGGCGTGCGGACGGCGACATCGACGCAGTGGTGGCGATGGGCTGGGACCTGTCCGAACCGGACTGGATGCTTGACGCGCCCCTCGACGAGCGTTTGAGCTATCTGGACTGCCCGCACGCGATATTCCGGCGCGTACTCGCCCGCAGCCGTGACCTGCCCGAGGAGGCATGGCGTCGGCTGGACAACGACCCGGACGTGGCGGTCCGCCGCACCGCCGCCCGCCGACCGGACGCATCACCGGACGTCCTGGAACGACTGGTACGCGCCCACGGCGACGTGCACCACCATCGACCGCTGCTCGTCGAGCACCCCAACTTCCCCCGCCACACGCTGCGCACGTTCGTCGACGAACCGACCTCGAACGTGCGCTTCCTCGCCCTCGAGGATCCGGACCTATCGGTGCCGGCTCTCCGACAACTCGCCGCAGACCCGAACCCCTTCCTTCGTCGTGGAGTCGCCCGCCACCCCAACATCACGGACGCACTGCTGGACCGACTGCTCTCGGACCCCGACCCGAACGTGGCCGACGACGCCGCAGCCAACCCGAGACTGCGGCCCACCGTCATGGACCGCATCCTCACGGAGGCCGACCTGTGATCCCGGACGCCACGAGCCACCCCGCGACCGAGCCGGCGGTGCAGTCCTCCATGTTCCAAGCCACGACGGGGCCGCTGGTCTCGATGGCCCTGCTCTCCCTGGACCTCGACGAGGTGGCGCGGCGACTGAGCCTGACCATCGAGGAGTCATGGGACGCACACGGAGCCGTGCGCGCCGCGTTCTTCACCCTCGACGGAACGGACTTCGTGGTCACCCATCACGAGGGCGATCCGCCGGGAACGTACGTCTGGGTCAGAAAGTCCGGCCCCGTCGACCCGGCAGCGCGCACCGGCATTCTCCTGACGGCACTCGGCGTCGGCACGGAGGTGGTGTCCTGCTCCACCTGGGGCATCGGTACCGATCTCTCCCGGATCCCGCCCGCCTGGCGCCGGTTCGGACACCGACCGGTCGACTCGCACCAGAGGTTCTGGGAGAGCTTCAGGGATCGGACGGGGATGTACCTCGGCCGCACCACCTACGAGGGGGTGACGGCGTACCTCAACGGCTACGACCATGCCAGTGGCGGGGTGCTGCTGAACGGTCTTCGTGAATGGCTCGCGGACACGTACGGGGTGGGCGAGAACCTCGTCTGGTGGGCGCAGGTCGTCCTGATCGTCTTCCCCGATGGCCGGCCGGACTCGCCGTGGTCGAAGGACGAGCACACCCGTGCCGTCGAAGGCCTCGTCGCCCTGCTGGAGGAGTTCTTCCAGCACCTCCAGGCCCCCGCCGGCGTCCCACCGCGGACCAGCTGACCCGCGGACCCCGCAAGCGCGGCCGGCCGGGAGTATCCGTACCGTTTGCGGCTTACGTGCGGGACGATCACCATGAGGAGCAGGTGGCCCATGGATCCCGTGACCTCGCGCAGATGGCTGCGCTTCCTCGCCTTCGCCGCGGCAGTGCTCTGCACGCTGGTCGTCACAGTGGCGGCCACAGCCCGTGACACGGTCGTCTCCGCGGCGTTCTACCAGTCCGTCCTGGACGAGGAATCGGCGTACGACCGGCTCTACGACCAGGTCCTGGTCGACCCGAGGGCGGCCGCCGTGACCCGGAACCTCCTGGCCGGACTGCCGGTCCCGGAAGCCGTGCTCACGTCCAACGTCAAGCTGGTCCTTCCTCCGGAGACGGTCCGGGAGCTCACCCATGAGCAGATCGACGCCGTGGTCGGATACCTCGACGGCGACCGGGACAGCCTCGTCCTGACCGTCGATCTGCGCCCGGTGCTGACCAACATCAACGACTTGGCGCAGATCTACTTCGGGGACCTGGTCGCCTCTGTGCAGAACCGTCCCGAGCCGGACTTCGATGCCTTCTCGACCGACCTGTCCGCCGCGCTGAAGGACGTGGTGGCCGGACGCGTCCCCGGCACACTGCCCGCTCTGCCGCTCTCCGAGGAACAGGCGTCCAAGGCGGCCGACCGCATCCTGAGCACCCTGCCCGAGCGGGACCGGGCGGCGCTGCGCGACGACATCGAAGTGGCCCTCGCCGACGGGGACATCGCCACCGCACTGGCCGCCGTGGCACCGGTCGCGGTGTCGGAGCGCACCACCGACGCGACCGCTCGACTGCGGACGCTCGCCGGTGGCACCGGCTGGAATCTGGAGAAGGTGCTCGAGGCGTCCGGCAACGACCTGACGGCTCTCCACCGGGTGCGCGCCTATACGGCGGTCGGCCTCGGGATCGTGGAGGCCGTGGCCGCCGCCCTGCTGGTCGCGGCGCTGATGGTGCTGTGGCTGACCGCGTCCCCCGCGCCCGGACGCAGGCCGATGCTGCTGGGCTGGGCCCTGGCCGCCGGCGGTCTCCTCACCGCGCTCGTCGTCGTGCTCGTGCGGGTGGTGAGCGGCGGCCGGGTGATCAGCCCGCCGGGGAGCTGGCCGCCCAGCGTGGCCCGTCTGGTCGACGATCTCCAGCGAACGGCCTTCGACGACATGGTGGCCACGGCCCTCTACACCGCTCTGGTCCCTCTGATCGCCGGAGCGCTGCTCGCCGGATTCGGCTGGGCCCTCCAGGTACGGCCCTCCCTGCGGACCGCGTCACCGTACGTGCGCCCGGTGGCGGTCGGGACGTGCGCCGTGGCCCTGGCCGGCGTCGTGCTGGTGCCGCTCGTCGCGAGCCCCTCGGCGCCCCGCCGGTGCCAGGGCAGCGTGCGGCTGTGCGACCGGCCCTACGACGAGGTGGCGTACCTGACCTCGCACAACGCCATGTCGACCACCGTCGACCGGTTCATCGGACCGCTCCAGGACCCGGCCATCACCACACAGCTGGACGACGGGGTGCGCGGCCTGCAACTCGACACCTACCGCTGGGAGACGCCCGACGAGATCACCGCACGGCTGTCCGAGTCGGACTTCAGCACCGACCAGCGGACGCTGATCGCCGGGGCCGTCAACAAGGTCAACCCGCCCCGCGAGGGGCTGTGGCTGTGCCATGCCGTGTGTCGTGCGGGAGCGATCGAGCTGGTGCCGGAGCTGCGTGAGATCGGGGACTGGATGCGTGACCATCCGACCGACGTCGTGACGTTGATCGTCCAGGACGCGATCACCGGCGAGGACACCGCGAAGGCGTTCGCGCAAGCCGGACTGTCCGACCTGGTGTACACACCGGATCCGGATCCCGCGGAGCCCTGGCCGACGCTGGGAGACATGATCGACAGCGGCCGTCGGCTCGTCGTCTTCGCCGAGCGGGCGGACGGCCCGGAGGCCTGGTACCGCAACTTCTACCACTACGGCATGGAGACGCCGTTCGCGTTCCGCAGCCCCGACGAGATGAGCTGCGTGCCCCACCGGGGCGGCACCGGCAAACGACTGTTCCTCCTCAACCACTTCATCACCGCCAACGGCGGCAGCCGACTGGACGCGGGCAAGGTCAACGCCCGCCAGTACGTGCTCGACCGCGTCCAACTCTGCGAACGGGAGCGAGGCAGCCCCGTGAACTTCATCGCGATCGACTACACGACGATCGGCGACGCCCGCGCCGCCGTGGACGCGCTGAACGCCCGCCGGGACTGAGCCGCCGTGCAGCGCCTCGGTTCTGACGAACTGTTCGCCGCTGTCCCGATGCCGGCCCACCCAAGCCAGGGCCAACGGTCGGAGGCCGCCGCCTCACCGTGGTCGTCACCGTGCGAGCCCGCCTGGCAGCCGGTAGATCTCGGCGAGCACGCGGTCCACGTGCGGAGGCACCTGCGCCCGCAACACTTCACTCCAACGCTCTGCGGAGTAGGGGCAGTTGAGGTAGAGCCGCCGGGCGTGCTCGAGGGCGGCCCGATGCTCGGGCGGGAGCCGGGCGAGAGCCCAGTCGGCGGCGGCGTCCTTCGACTTGATCTGGCCGGTGGCGAGCGTGGTCCAGATGCGGGCGAAGGTCAGCAGGACGTTGCGGGTGTCGCTGTCCAGGTCGTCGAGCAGGCCGGGGATACCCGCCACGCTCGCCCGGACCAGGTCGGTCCGCGGGACCGGATCGAGGACGCGCGCCGGGCGCGGCCCGGTGAGAGGGCGGTCGCCGGTCAGCACCATGGTGATCAGCAGGGCCAGATCGGGCATCGGCTCCGGCTGGGGCACCTTCCCGGCCTCGTACTCCGCGCGCAGCCACTCGCCGTAGAGGAAGTCGATGGTCGGCGGGTACCGCCACGGCCGGACCTCGGACCGGACGACCACGGTGAGTTCGACCGGGCGGGCCTCGTCGCCGGAGCCGGAGATCCGCAGCAGTCCGTCGAGGAGCGCCCGTCGATCCCGCGCGTCCATGCGCCGCCGGGAGACGACCAGCACGTCCACGTCGCTGGCCGGCCTGAGCCCGCCGAGCACGGAGGAACCGTGGAGGTAGGCGCCGATGACATCGTCGCCCAGCACACCGCCGACCATCCCCACGATCTCCTGAACCTGAGTCACCGCGTCAGCGCCTCCCGCCACCCTGCGAATCGCACGGCAACATCCGTCGGACGCGGCGGCGGAATACATCTGACGCCTCCGCCCTTGACCGTGCTGTGGGAGAGGAGCAGCACTCGTGAGTGACTGGGAGTTGGCCGAGACGTTCCGCAGCACGTCGGGGGAGGTGCACTGGGGCAGCCTCGGTCCGTTCGGCCGGGACCCGGTCGTGCTGCTGCACGGCACGCCCTTCTCGTCGTACGTCTGGCGCTCCGTGGCCCGCGCGCTGGCCCGCGACCACCAGGTGTTCGTGTGGGACATGCCCGGCTACGGCGCATCGGAGAAATCCACCGGCCAGGACGTCTCCCTGGCCGCACAGGGCAGGGTCTTCGCCGAACTCCTCGCGCACTGGGGCCTCGACGAACCCCTCGTGGTCGCCCATGACTTCGGCGGTGCCGTCAGTCTGCGAGCGCATCTGCTGCACGGAGCCCGCTACCGTGCGCTGGCCCTGGTCGATCCGGTCGCACTGGCCCCATGGGGTTCGCCGTTCTTCCGGCTCGTCGGCGAACACTCGGCGGTCTTCGAACAACTGCCACCGGCACTGCACCGGGCCCTGGTACGCGAATACGTCAGCTCGGCCAGCAGCCCCGGCCTGCACCCGGCCGTCCTCGACCGACTGGTCCGGCCCTGGCTCGGCGACCCCGGCCAGGCGGCCTTCTACCGGCAGATCGCCCAGGCGACCCAGCAACACACCGACGAGATCCAGGACCGGTACGCCGACATCACCATCCCCACGCTGATCTGCTGGGGCGAGGACGACACCTGGATCCCTCCGGAGAAGGGGCGCGAGCTCGCCGCCCGCATCCCGGGTGCGCGTCTGGAACCGTTCGCCGGCGCGGGCCACCTGGTCCAGGAAGACACGCCTGCCGAACTCACGGCTGCTCTCGCGGCCTTCCTCCAACAGCACGGCGAAGCACGCTAGTCGGCGGTCATCGGGAAGAGCATGCAGCTGCTCGTGGCGTGGGCCAGCAGACGCTCCTCGCTGTCGATCAGTCTGGCCTCGGCGAGCGCGGTCTGCCGGCCTCGGCTGACGACCGTACCGATGGCCCGGACCCGGCCCGTGTCGACGGTGATCCGCTTGAGGAACTTCACGGTCAGGTCGAGCGAGGTGTACCCCATGCCGACCGGGAGCGTGGACTGCACGGCGCACCCTGCCGCCGAGTCGAGCAGGGTGGCGTAGACGCCACCGTGCACGCTGCCGATGGGGTTGTAGTGCTCCTCGCCGGGGGTGATCGAGAACTGGACCCTGCCCTCGTCCACCTCGTCGAGGGTGAAGTCGAGGGTCGCCGCGACGGGAGCCGCGGGCAGGCGGCCGGCCTGTACCTCACGCAGGAACTCCAGGCCTGAGGCGCGCCCCACGGCTGCGGCGGTGATCGCGGGGTCGTCCCACTCGTAGGTGCGTATGCGTCCCATGTTCCGGCGTCCTCCCAGCTGGCTTCGTCGATCGAAGCTAGCTGGGCCCTCCTGGACTGTCAAAGGCCGGAGAGAAGGGGACGCTGTCCGCGTTCGCGGAGGTACGCCTCCAGCTCCGCGGCCCCGGTCAGCATCGCCCGCCCGCGGGCGGACAGCCGGCCGTGCCAGTCGCGCAGGGTGGCCTCCAGCGGCTCCGGCCCGCCGGCCGCCCGGACCTGGGCGATCAGCGGGGCGATCTGCTCCAGCAGGTAGCCGCCGCGCCGGAGTTGGTGGGCGAGCCGGGCGTCCCGTACGTCCGTCTCGTCGTAGACGCGATACCCGGTCCGTGGATCGCGGCGCGGGCGTAGCAGCCCGGCGCGCTCCCATTTGCGCAGCGTCGCGGGGCGGATGCCGAGTTGGTCCGCCAGCACCCCGATGAACCCACCGTCGGACCGGGCCATTTCGTGGGGCTCGGGCGTGGGCTCGAGGTCGCGCAGGGCGCGCTCCACGGCCTGGAGGGTGCGCCGGTCGTCGAGAAGTTGGGCGTGGCTCTCGTCGATGAGGTGCATCGCCTCCTCGGTCGCGTCCTCGTTCACGGCCCGCATGATCGCTGTCGCCGTCTGGTGGCCGTGGCCGGGCACCAGGGCGAGGAACGCCTGCAGAGCCTGCGCGTGCAGCGGGGTGTAGGTGCGGTAGCCGTGCGGCGTGCGACCGGCGGGCGGCAGGATGCCCGCCTCCTCGTAGTTCCTGACCGCCTGGGTGGACAGACCGTGCCCGCGGGCCAGGTCGACCGGCCTGAGCCGCTCGTTGTTTTGAAGGTTTCTTCCCATGACCCTGCTGATATCGAGTGAAAGTTTCAACCGAAAGTTCAACGATAGCGTTGAAGGCATGGCTACTGACTTCAAGGACACCGTCCATGCCGTCGAGGCCGCGGCCGTCATGGGGCTGCTCCCGACCCGGCCGCGGGTGCTCGCCCTGGGGGAGCCCACCCACGGCGAGGACGTGCTGCTCGGCCTGCGCAACGACGTCTTCCGGCAGCTCGTCGAACAGGAGGGCTACCGGACGATCACGATCGAGAGTGACTGCCTGAGGGGCCTGGTCGTGGACGAGTACGTCACCACGGGCACGGGCACCCTCGACGAGGTCATGGAGCACGGGTTCAGCCACGGCTTCGGCGCCTCCGCGGCCAACCGCGAACTCGTGCGCTGGATGCGCGCCTACAACGACGGCCGGCCCGCGTCAGAGCGGCTGCGCTTCGCAGGCTTCGACGGCCCGCTGGAGATCACCGGAGCCGAGAGCCCCCGGCAGGCCCTCACCGCACTTCACGGCTATCTGTCGGCCCAGGAGGTCGACGCGGACCAGCTCCCGTGCACCGCGGAGACACTCGACCGCCTGCTCGGCGCCGACGACCGATGGACCGAACCCGCCGCGATGATGGACCCGGCCCGATCCGTGGGGCAGTCGGCCGAGGCCGGTCGACTGCGGCTGATCGCCGATGACCTGGTGGCACTGCTCGACGCGCACACCCCCCACCTGATCCGGGCGACCTCGCGAGACGACTGGGACCGGGCGCGCCTGTACGGGCGTACCGCCGGCGGCCTGCTGCGCTACCACTTCTGGATGGCCGACACCTCACCGAGCCGTATGACGCGGCTGCTGGGTCTGCGGGACTCGATGATGGCCGACAACCTGCTCGCTCTCGCCGCGCGCACCCCGGTGCTGGTCTTCGCCCACAACGCCCATCTCCAGCGGGAGAAGAGCTCGATGCGCATGTGGGACCACCCCCTGCTGGAGTGGTGGAGTGCCGGCGCGATCGTGAGCGCCCGCCTGGGTGAGGACTACGCCGTCCTGGCCACGGCCCTCGGCACGATCCGGCACCAGGGCGTGGACGCCCCGCCGCCGGACACCGTCGAAGGGCTCCTGTACGCGCTCCCGGAGGACCGCTGCGTCATCGACGCCGCCCGCCTGGCCACCACCCTCGCCGACACATGGCCCGCCCACCGGGTGTCCCCGTACTACGGCTACGCCTCGTTCGACCCGGCGCACCTGGCCGCGACCGACGGGCTCGTGTTCATCAAGGACGTCCCCCAGACCTAGCTCCTGCTTGCGCCGCCGGGGCTTCTGCGGGCATCGAGGTCAGTACGTACGCGCGCGAAGGCGGCGCAGCATGCGTGGGTCCGTGAAGCCGACCGTGCGGGCGGCCGCGTCGACGGTGGCGCCGTGGCTGATGAGGTGCTGGGCGCGTTCGAGGCGGAGGGTCTGCTGGTAGCGGAGGGGGGTGAGGCCGGTGGCACGGGTGAAGAGGCGGGTGAGGGTGCGTTCGCTGACGCCGACGGCCGTGGCCAGGGCGGGCAGGGGCAGTGGCTCGTCGAATCGGGTGTCGATGAGGTCCTGGGCGTGGTGCACGGTGTCGTCGAGATGGGAGCGGTGCCGGAACATCGCGCTGGACTGCGGCTCATGGCCGTTGCGGCGGGCGTAGACGACCATGTCCCGGGCGACCTGGGCGGCGACGGCGGGGCCGTGCCGGCCGGCGACCAGATGCAGGGCCAGGTCGATGCCGCTGGCGATGCCGGCCGAGGTGATCACGCGGTCGTCGGAGGTGAACAGGACGTCGCGGACGACGAGCGTGCCGGGGTGGCGTACGGCCAGCTCGCCCTGCACGTCGTGATGGGTGGTGCAGCGTCGGCCCTTGAGCAGCCCGGCCCGCCCGAGGGCCTCCGCCCCGGCGCAGACGCTGGCCACCGTCCCGCCCTTGGCGTGGTGGTCTCGCAGGACCTGGAGGGAGGCCTCGTCGATGGCGGGCGAGTCGGCCAGGGTGACGGCGCGCCAGCCGGGCACCACGATCAGGTCCTGGGGTCCGAGCTCGGGCCAGTCGAGGCCGGCCACCAGCGGCAGCCCCTGGGCGGTCGGGACCTGTGGTTGCTCGGCGACGTAGGTGAGGGTGTAGGGGTGCCCGAAATCGGCGGCCGTGGAGAAGACCTGCGCGGGGCCGGCCAGGTCCAGCAGGTGGACTCCGGGCACCAGGAAGAAGACGATGTGGCTCACGATTCGGTCATCATGCCGGAAGGTCGGTCGCGGCTTCCAGCTCGTCGACCGTGGCGATGGTGGCGAAGCGTCCGGCGAGGGCGTATTCGGTACGGCGGATGACCTCCTCGGCGGGCAGGGTGCGGGGGTCGGAGAGCAGCGCGGCGACGCTCTGGTCCTCGGGGGCGTCGCGGTGCGGGATGGGGTTGGTGGCGGTCGCGTCGACGACGAAGGTGACCTGGTACCCGAGGTCGCTCCCGACGCGGGCGGTGGTCTCCACGCACTGTTCCGTGCGGATGCCGCACACAGTGATCTCGCGGATGCCGCGCTCGGTCAGGAGTTGCTGCAGGTTGGTGGTGGTGAAGGCGTTGTGCGAGGTCTTGTGGACCAAGGGCTCGTCGTCCGCCGGTGGCTCGACCTCCTCCAGCAGCCGCACATGGCCCAGGGCCGGGTCGAAGACGTCGCCGGTGCCGGGCTCGGAGTGCAGCACCCACACCACCTGGTCCCCGGCCCGCCGGGCGAGCCGGACCAGGCGGTTCACCTTGTCGGCGATCTTCGGGTCGGAAATGGTCTCCCACAGCGGCCGGGCGCGGAAGGACTCCTGGACGTCGATGACGATCAGTGCTCGGGTCATGTGCCCATCCTGATCCGCGCGGGTGGGCCGACGACAGGCCGCATCGGGTCCGGCAGCGGACCGATCCGGTCATCAGTGACGCCTTCGGGACTCCGGTGGGGCAGGAGCGGTCGCGCTCTCGGCTTCTTCGATGTGCTCGGTGAGTTTCGCGATTCTCGTTCTCTTCGTGGTGATGGCGCGAGTCAGCAGACGCAGGTGGGGGGAGGACTCGGGCACGGTGGCCTCCAGCTCCGCCAGCCGCCGCTGCTCTACGGCCAGTTGGGTTCTCAGGCGTGAGGCGGGGTCGGCGGGTGGGGGAGGGACGGGCGCGTTGAAGACGACGTTGTACCGAGGGCGCTCGGCGCGGACGGCCTGGCGCTCGGCTGCCTCCGGGTCGTTGGGATAGTCGATCCGGATGGCGATGACGAGTGATCTCCAGGGCTGTTCGCGCAGGTGGGTGCGGATCCGGGTGAGCGGGCAGATCGTGATCCCGACGTAGAGCAGGCCTTCGGGGCCGTACAGCCGATACAGGGCGGTGCGACCCGCGGTGTGCAGGCTGCCTTCCTCGTCGAAGAGGCTGCGCAGGAACTGTGCGTCGACATCGGCCATGACGGGGCCCTACCTTCCCTCGTCCTGCCTCCACGGTGGCATGCGGGTCTGACAGCGCGACGCTCCCGAAGCCGGGCGCGCGGATCGGCGGACGTCGACTTCGATACATGCGCGCCGGATGTCGAATGCGCCGCTTCCCGATCGACGTGAGAGTGAAGGCACCACCCCAGGACCCGAGGAGCACCCCATCGTGACCGTCACCGCTGATCTGGCCATGTCCCTCGACGGCTACATCGCCGGCCCCGACGTCACTCTCGACAACCCGGGAGGGGACGGCGCCGAGCCGCTCTTCGAGTGGATTCACAACCTGGCGAGCTGGCGGGAGCGCCAGGGGATGAGCGGTGGGGAGGAGAACCGGGACTCCGAGCTGATGCGTGAGTGGTTCGATGCCACCGGGGCCGTGGTCATGGGGCGGATGATGTATGACACGGGCGAGGCGTTCTGGGGCGACAACCCGCCGTTCAGGACCCCGGTGTTCGTGCTGACCCACCGACCCCGGCCGACCCTGGTCAAGGAGGGCGGCACCACCTTCACGTTCGTCAGCGAAGGCATCCACAGTGCCCTCCAGCAGGCGAAGGCCGCTGCCGGGGAGAGGAACGTCGACATCGCGGGCGGCGCGAGCACGGTGCGGCAGTACCTCGATGCGGGACTCGTCGACGAGCTCCAGCTGCACGTGGTGCCGGCGCTTCTGGGAGACGGGCTGCGGCTCTTCGGCGGGCAGAAGGCGGCTCGGCGGCTCGAAGTGGCCCGGGTGGTCGACACCCCGCTCGCCACCCATCTGAAGTACCGCTTCGTGAAGTGACCCGCCACGGTCGAGTGCGGGCGTAGGCCCTCGATACATCGGATGAGTTGGCGGTGTATCGGGACAGCTCAGGCGCACCTTGAAGCTCATCTCCCCCTTCTGCTTCAGTGATGGCCGGATTCTGTCGCTGTGAAGGTTCTTGGCAGTTGCATGATGCATACCTGCGTTCTCCGATACACCCGATGTATCGATGATCCCTTCACACCCGGAGGATGACGATGACCCATGCCCCGCAGAGCCGTACTCGGCACCGCACTGGGCGGCGTGGCAGCCGCGGCCCTGCCCGGGACGGCCCACGCCGAACAGCCCCCACGGTTCGAGCAGCCCGACGTGACGGCTTGGCCGCCGTGCAGGAAGGCCGCCCCTGGAAACTCCGCGACACCATGACCACCGACCGCGCCTGGGAAGGCTTCCTCCGCGGTCAGGACCTGCTCTGGAGCAAAGTGCCCACCCTCTGGTACGCGGGCCCGTTCCTCGGGGACGGCCTGCTCGGCACCATGGTCTACCAGGAGCCGAACACACAGCACATCCGCTTCACCGTCCAGCACGGCCGCGTCCAGGACCACCGGCCCGAGTTCGGCAGCGGCTGGGGCACCGCCCGCCTGCCGGTCGGCCACCTCACCCTCGAACCGGTCGGCACCATCACCGCCGTCGACTGGCGACTGAGCCTGTGGAACGCCGAACTCACCGGAACGGTCACCACGACAAGTCGCGGCGCTACGCCTGCTCACCGCCCTGTCCCAGACCTGCCTGACGAAGAAGTCGCACCGCGCCGACGCGGCCGTGGCCCGCTGCACCCGCAACCGGCCCGCCGAGGACGGGATCGAGATCTCCCTTCCCTACGCCGACTACTACCTCCTGGAAGGCATTCTGCGCGTCCTGCGGCCGCAGGACATCGACCGCGCCATCGACCTGTCCACGCTCTGAGCACGGCACTAGGTTGGCTGGAGCACGGAGCAGAAGAGTCCGAGCCCGCTCCCTGCACCGGGGGCGGCTGACGGAAGGGGGCCGGAGTGATGCGGAAACTGAACGGACGACTGCGCGCATGGCTGCTCGTGCTGATGCTGCTCGCCGGCGGACTGGCGGCGCTGGCACCGGTGAGCCACGGCCCGTGATGTCCGTCCGGTCGCCACGGGGACCGACGCCGGGGAGCTGAGCGGTCGGGGTGCCGAGAGGCTGTCGATATCCTCGCGGGCGTGATCTACGAGGGAACGGCGGGCATGGCCGAGGGCGCCCCGACGACAGCTCGGCTGGGGGAGGTGCTGAACCGTGCCGGGCACGTCGTGATCGTCGAGGGCCCGCGTGACGCGGTCGACCGCGCCGACGTGGCACGGACCGTGGTCAGCGGCGCCGAGATCGCCGACCTGGCCCGGCTGTTGGCCGTCGTGGACGGCGGCACGGGCGATCGGTGCCGGTGCATGGGCTGGCCGACGATCATGGTGTACGACGTGAACGGCGAGCTGATCGCCTGTTGGGTGCTGCACCACCAGTCCGGTCTCCGCGGGCTCGGCGACTGCGACGCCGACCTGCGGGACGGACCGGCACTCACCGAGTGGCTCGCGGAGCGAGGTCTGACCCGATCGCGGGAGGTCCAGTCGGAGCTGGCCGCACAAGAGGCCGAAGCCGACCGGCGTCGGACGCGCTGGATCCGGGCCGCGCCCGCCGGGCTGTCCGACGCGGCCGCGGACGTGGCACAGCCACCGGGGCGCGACCACATGGCCTGGTCGCGCCGGCTTCAAGAGGCCAAGGACCGGCTCGCCGCTCTCAGCCGACAGCGCTACCCCGACGGGATCGAGCGGATCCGTGTCCTCCTGGCCTGGGCCGGAATTCCCTCCGGGGAGTCCACCGGAGGCCTTCAGTGGTACGACATGGCCGTGCAGGAGCAGCTCCTGGGCGAGGATCCCGCCCTCGTCCTCGCAGCGGCGGCCACGCGGCCGTCGAGCCCGGACCGGCTCGACGGAGCGGCCGAACTCTTCGGCTCCACCAAGTGGACCCAAGCGCACGGGAGGGGACTGCCCAAACCGCTGAGGTCGATCCTGAGCGAGCACATCCGGGCAGACGGCACCGAAGCCATGAGGTTCCGGATGAGCCACGGCTACTACGGGGCCAAACCAACCGTGTGAAAGGTGCCTTCGGTCGGACCGACGCCCGGGACGGAGCCCGCCCGGCCGGCAGCCGAGACGGGCCCGCGGCCGTCGCAGGGCTTCCTGTACGGCGGGGTTGCCGTCGTAGCGCTCCGGGACAGCCACTGGAGGTCCGCGTCGCGGCTGCTCTCGCCCGCTTCATCGGCGATCAGTTGCAGCACGGCCCCCGGCACAGCAACACGGCCGGGTGCAGATGCCTCTTGCCCGGTCACAGCCCTGGACGTCCGCGCAAACGCCTCGGCCTCGCCGACACCTTGAGACACCACGGTCTGCCTGCCCGCGCTGCACGGAACACCGCCATGATGGACGCCTTGGTAGACCTGTCGCCCATGGTCATCGCCGACCTGCTCGGCATCCACCCCAAGACAGCCGAACACTGGGCCACCCTCCCCGGCGGGAACTGGTCCGATTACTTGGCAGCGCGACGGGCCGACCCACAGGGCTAGGTAGTTGAGCAGGGCGGTGTTCCGAGTCTGCGCTATCGGGGGATGGTGAGCAGGACGCGGCCGTGGCCACCGCCGGCGTCGACGTGGTCGTGGGCCTTGGCGATGTCGTCCAGCGGGTGACGGTCGCCGACGGCGACGGTGAGGGCGCCGACGGCGGCGGCGGAGGTGAGGTCGCGCGCGGCCTGGCGCTTGGCCTCGGCGGGGAAGTCGTCGCTGCCGAGCAGCCGCAGGGTGACGTTGTTGAACAGCAGCGGCCAGAAGGGGATCTCGGTGCGGTCCGAGCGGGTGGCGTAGGCGGCGATGACGGCGTTGTCGGCGGCGACGGCGTTGTCGAGATCGGCGTTGTCGGACAGCGCGACCTCGATGATCCGGTCGACGCCCCGCGGCGCGTACGCGCGGATGGCAGCGGCGGGCTCGCCGGTGTCCAGGGCGACGGCGTGGGAGACGACGGCCGGGTCGACGTGGTCGAGGTCCGCGGTGCGGCGGACGGTGGCGATCACGGTGGCGCCGGCCCAGTGGGCGAGCTGGGCGGCCAGGGAGCCGACGCCGCCGAGAACTCCGTGGACCAGGACCAGTCGGCCGTCGACCGGGCCATCGGCGAAGACGGTGCGGTGGGCGGTGATGCCGGGGATCCCGAGGCTCGCCCCCAGCTCGTCACCGAGGTGGTCGGGCAGAGGTACGGCTTGGTGGTCGGGTACGACGGTGTACTGGGCGGCGGTGCCGAAGGGGCGGTAGGACTGGGCGCCGTATACCCAGACCCGCTGTCCGACGAGGCGGGCGTCGACTTGGGCGCCCACGGCGTCGATGACTCCGGCGGCGTCGCTGTGCGGGATCACCCGCGGGAAGGGCATGGACGAGCCGAGCCAGCCGCGCCGTTTCTTGGTGTCGCCGGGGTTGACGCCCGAGACGGTGACGCGGACGCGGACCTCGCCGGGGCCGGGGACGGGATCAGGGAGTTCGCCGACGTGCAGGACATCGGCGGCGGGTCCCTGGGCGTCGTACCAGGAAGCAAGCATGGGGGTCCCTCCGTGGGTGGTCAGCCTGCGGGAGCGGCGGGCGCGTGCGGATCGCTGTCGGTGCCTGCGGTGTCGGACACGGGCGGGTCCTCCCCGAGGGTCTCGCGCAGCCAGGTCCGTTCGGCACGGCTGGTGGCGCGGGCGGTGAGCAGCATGCCCCGCCGGTAGGGGTCGGTGATCTCCTCGGCACGCAGGGGCCGTGCGTTGTCGTAGAAGAAGCTCGCCGGCTCTTCCAGGAACTCCAGCCGTCTGCGCAGCACCGCGTGCTGTTCGGCCACGTCGGGCAGGTGGGAGAGAAAGGCCAGGACGGCGTAGAACCGGGTGAAGTCGGTGATCTCGTGGTCGGCGGGCTTGCGCAGGCGCTGAAGCATGTCGGCCCGCCCGGCCGGGGTCAGGCTGAGCACGTACCGGGCCGCCCCCGCGGCCGGATCGGCGCGCCGCTCGATCCAGCCCGCCCTGGTCAGACGATTGATCGCCGGATACAGGCTGCCGTCACTGACCGGCCGCGTATAGCCGGTCAGCTGTGAGACGCGGCGGCGCAGCTCGTGTCCAGGCAGGGGTCCCTCGGCGAGGAAGCCGAGTATCGCGAGTTCCAGCATGAGCCCATCTTCGCACGAGAACATCGAATCGATGTGAACATCGATTCGATGTTACGCTCGCGAGGTACCCGCCCAAACTTCTCTGGAGAGGCACAGCAAGATGCCATCGCAGTCCACCGAGTCAGTGATGCACCGCTTCGTCGAGTTCATCAACACGGGCAACGAGGACCTCGCGCGCGAGGTCATTTCTCCGGACGCGGTGTTCCACGCTCCAAGCCACCCGGAACCACTGCGGGGGCCCGATGGGTACCTGGAAGTCATCGGAATGATGCGCAGCGCCTTCCCCGACGTCCAGTGGACGCTGGAGGAGACGGTCACCGAAGGCGACACCGTGGCCGCGCGGTTCACCATGCGGGGAACCCACGACGGTGAGTTCTTCGGGGTCCCGGCGAGCGGCAACAAGATCTCGGTGCAGGCCATGAACTTCTACTACCTGGCCGGCGGCCGGATCGTCGGCGAACGGGGCCAGCCCGATCTCCTCGAGGTGATGCAGCAGATCGGTGCCGTACCGGCGCCGTGAACCTCGTAGCCCCGGATGAGCCTTCTGCCGCGCGGGATTGCCGCTGCCGGGAGGGGGCCGTACGGCGCGGTGACAGAGGGGGGAAGGCTCGCACCGGAGCGCGGGCGGCCGGCGCGGCGCCCGTTGCGGCGAGAGCTTGACACCTTGTCACCGCTGACGTGACCGAGCCGGGTACGGAACTGCTCGCTCTACGGCGAATACGGCAACCCTCGAATACGTCAGGCGCCGGTCGGCCGGATCGTGGACCACCAGGTGACTGCGGGACGGACCGTCCGGTTCGGTCACACCGTACCCGCAGGAGTGCAGCCGGCCGTGGTGCCCGATCTCCTCCAGCACACGGCTGCGGGTGGCGTCCGTGCCGCCCAGGACCCGCGCCCCGGTCACGGTCCGCGCCGGCGGGGCCGCCTACTCGGCCGCCCGTTCCAGACTGCCGGCTCCTGGTACTTCGGGGACGGAGACGACCAGAAAGCCGCTGGGCGCGGCGCGGCGCGGGAGCAGGCGTGTGCGACCGTTGCCCTCCTGAGCGTGGCGGCGGGAGTGGTCTGCTCGGCCGCGGGTGTGCGCAAGGACCCGTACGGTGGGGAGTTCGACGAGACGGCCCGGTCGAGGACCGTACGCGGCACCGGTCGGCCGCTCTCGCGGTGATGCCCCGCCGCGTGCAGCGGCAAGAGGGTGAGCGGTCCCGTGGGTACCCACCACAGCCGTTGCGCCGTGTGACCTGCGGTTACGCCGTCGATTCCGAGCACGTCGAGGACCGGGTCCGCCACGGTGTCCCAGAGTCGGCGCAGGACCAGATCGAGGACGTCCTGGCGGTCGGGATCCTCCAGGAAGTCACGCACCGGTCCGTGAATCCCCGCAGGGCGGTGAGGAACGCCTCGACGTGTTGCCGGACACCGTCGAGGGTCAGCTCCGGCAGCGGCACCACGCGCAGCCCGCCCCAGGTGGAGCAGCAGGGCGTCGCAGCGGAAGCGGCTCACGTAGACCACCACGACGGGACCGGCGTCCGCCTGCGCCAACAGGACCGACACCGGAGGCGGTTGAAGGAAATGCCGGAAGCCCGGCCGGGTGGTGCGGATCTCGGTGAGCAGGTCGCGCCACTGTCCGGCGAGGACGTGCCGGGTGTCCGCGGCGGTGGCAGGCCCGCAAGCGCATCTCCCTCGCCCCGCCCCGGCGCCCCACGTGGATGGGGGACCGGCTCACGGCCGTCGACCACCGGGTGTTCGACGCCTACCGGATCGAGCTGTCCTCCGCATGGCCGCGTCTGCTGCTGCCCCAGATACCTCGGACGGACCTGACGACGGCGCGGGACGCCTTCAGCTCCGCCGCGCGTCGCGCCGGCCGGGCCCTGCTGTGTCCCGCCGTGGTCCCGTGGTGGTGGCCCCGCGGCGCTGGTCGCGGCGGTGACATCGGTGAGCGCCTGGCGCGGCGGCCGGGACGCGGCGCACACGTTCGCCGAACTCGTCGAGGCAGCGGTCGACCTGCACGCACGCAGGCTCGCCACCGCGCTCGGTGTCAGCAACGGGAGAAGCGCGCGGCTGACGCACGACGCGGGCCGGGAGATCACCCGCCTGCTGCGAAAGAAGACGTGACCGATCCTCCGGCGTCGACACCTAGATCACAGTGTTGTGTGACAGCTTCCGGCGCACAGGGAAAACATTGGTAGAATCGACACAGTGTTGCGGGCGCCGCACACTCCCCCGATGAGTGGCGCCCGGGACCATGCTCAGCCGCCCGCCCAAGCACCCAGGCCCGGCGCGCGCAACGTGGAGTCAGGAAGCCTGCGCGCGGTACAGGCCTCGCCCGGCCCGGCGGACACGGGACGTGCCGACGAGACGGTCGAGCGTGCTGCGGACCGCGTTGATGCTCCCGCTGTCGGAGTCACGTCCGAGAGCCGCCGCGACATCACGGGCCCGCACATCGACATCACCGACCGAGGCGAAGTACTCCATGATCTGCTCGGTGAGCTGGCCGTACTGCTTCTGCCCGTCAGGGTCGACGGCGTCGGCAGCGGGACGTCCCGCGCTCTTGCCACTCCGCGCCTTGCGAGCCTTCGGCGCCGCGGACGGCGTCGCGGCAGGTGTTGTGGTGTCCGGAGTCCCCGGCGAGGAAACGGCTGCGGCCTCCTGCGGGGCGGCCGCAACCGCAGCCTGACCGCGCTTCCCGGCCGCCGGATCACGCATCAGCGACGCAAAGGTGCTCAGAGTGCGCTGCACGGACGCGAGGTGCGCCACGACCGCGGCCAATTCCCTTTCCAGCGCCTGCTTCTGAAGCTCCAGCCGGGCCAGTTCCGCTTGCAGCCCCTCGGCCGTGACCTCGATGTCATGTGCCACGTGGGTTACGGAGACCATGTGTTCCTCTCATCCTCACCCTCTGCGCCGCGCCCCGGCTCACCTGCGGTGCCGCTTGGTCCGGACGCGGGTACGGGTACCCTCCGACATCATAGGCAGTAGCCCAAGCGGAACCAATGATTGCCACTGTTCGCGGCTGACGCAATGGGTGTGGATGCGGTATACGCACACTGGCTTCGAGGACTGAGGCCTCGGTCAGGAAGTCGCCCGAGCCGCACCGGGACCGCGTACATCGCGGGGAGAGCGACGAACGCCTGTTTTTTGTGCGGGGCCGTGCGGCGGGCGGGCCCGGGACCCACCAGGGGGCACCACGAAGTCACCTACGGACTTCCAAGGGCGCGATGGGGCGCCTTGGAGAGCGACGTTGGCCGTGGGCCGCCGTTCGGGCTGCCGACCCTCGGAGCGGAGGAGCCGGTCGTGAACATTCATCTGGTCGACGTCGAGCGTGGTCGGGATACGGCGAGCACCGCGGTCCGGTCGGCGACGGGGGAAATGGACGGAGCGACGTCGGTCTTCATCGACGCCAGGCCCGGACTGCTCAGGATCGCCCGGCAGATCCTCGGCAACACGAGCGACGCCGAAGACGTCCTCCAGGAGACATGGCTCCGATGGCTGGGGACGGACCGCACCGTGGTCGGGAGCCCACGGGCGCTGCTCAGGACGACGACCGTGCGCCTGGCCATCAACGTGGTGCAGTCCGCCTGGCGGCGCCGCGAGTCGTGCAGCAGCCCCTGGCTTCTGGACCTGGCCGACGGCCACGCGAGCCCGGAGTCGGTGGCCGAGCGGCAGGACGCCGTGGAGCGAGCGGTCCTGCTGCTGATGGAGACCCTCACACCCACACAGCGTGCCGCCTACCTGCTGCGCGAGGGGTTCGGCCACCCGTACGTCCGGATCTCCGAGCTGCTGGGCCTGAGCGTCGCCAACACCAGGCAGCAGGTGTCACGCGCCCAGCAGCGACTGGCTGCCGACCGCCGGCGGCAGCCGGTGGATGCGGTCGCGCACCGCAGGCTCGTCCAGGCGTTCTTCGGGGCGGCCCGATCCGGTGACGTCGAACGCTTGGAGAGGATTCTCGCCACGGACGCCGGTCGGCTACCCGCAGGTCGCTGACAGGGCGGCGGTGACCGCCTGCATGCGTTCCTTGACGTCCGCGAGTTCCCGGCGGATCGCGTGCATACGAGTTTCCAGCTCCGCCGCTTCCGCGGTCAGAGATACGACGGCGGTCGCGATATCGGTGGGGCAATCAGTGGCTTGATTCATCGTTTCGCTTCCCTCAGGAATTCTCCTGATGCGAAATTCCGCCGGTCATGGAAACCGGAATCCGGATCCATTCCCCGCTGCCGGAGACAACAGGTGGCCCCCGTCGCCGACGGGGGCCACCTGCGGCGGCTACTTCTGCTGCGCGAGCCAGTCGGCGAAGCGGGTTTCGGCGATGGTCGCGTCGGGGCCCGGAAGAAGCGTGTCCTCCTGCAACTCGGCGCCCCAGTACGTCGCCTGCGGGTCCGTGACGATCTTGCGGGGGTCGTCGTGGACGGCCAGGCCCATGCGGATGAACTCCTCGAGCTCGAACGCCTCGGGACCGGCCACCTCGACCACGCCGTTGACCGGGGAACCGACCGCGGTACGGCCGACGGCCGCGGCCACGTCGTCGGAGACGATCGGCTGGATCTTCGCGGCGGGCAGACGCACGGTGTCGCCCTCGGTCACCCCGTCCGCGAGCCCCTTCGCGAACTCGAAGAACTGCGTGGCATGGACGATGGAGTAGGCCATGCCGGACGCCTTGATCAGCTCTTCCTGGGCCAGCTTGGCTCGGAAGTAGCCGCTCCCCTGAAGCCGCTCGGTCCCGACCACGGACAGCGCGACGTGGTGTGTCACACCGGCCTCGGCCTCCGCCTTGAGGACGTTGGTCGTGGAGGTGCGGAAGAAGTCCATGACGGCCTCGTCCTCGAAGGAGGGCGAGTTGGACACGTCCACGACGACCGACGCACCCTTGAGAACCTCGGCCAGGCCCTCGCCCGTCAGGGTGTTGACACCGGTGTTGGGCGCCGCCGCGACCGCCTCGTGGCCGTGCTCGTCGAGCTTGGCCACCAGCTTCGAGCCGATGAGCCCGGTGCCACCGATCACTACGACCTTCATAACGGATTCCTCTCGTGGGTTCACATCGTCCCATTCGGTCTGCACTAGAAGAGACCGGGCAGCACCGCTCTGTGTGACAGCGGGCCCGAAAGAATCGAGAAGATTCTCATTCGGCGAGCTTTCCCTCGGTCGACACCTCTTCCATCAGAGAGGAGATCTCGTCAGGAACTGCCGGAATGCTCTCGCGGGTGACACCGGTCGTCGGCGACCACACGAGATTGACCTGCAGAGCGGGATCCAGGTCGGGATGGTCGCTGCGGTTGTGACAGCCGCGCGTCTCACGACGCTCCAGCGCCGATTCGAGAGTGGCCCGGGCGGCCAGGGCGGCGGACCGCAGATCGAAGGCGTGCGCGAGGTCCTGGAAACCGGCGATGTCCGGATGTACGCCGACGTCCTGCATCCGCTTCTCGATCACCGAGAGCTCGGCGAGTCCCGCGCGCAGTCCCTCCTCGTCACGGACCACACCGGCATGCTCGGTCATCGTGTTGCGGATGGCCCGCTGCAGTGCACGGACGTTCTCCGGGCCGTCCGCGGCGAGAAGGCCGTCCACCTCGGCACGGGCCCGGGCGATGGCCGACGCCGACCGCGACTGTGCGGTCAGCGACTGCGAGTAGGCGGCAGCAGCCTGCCCGGTGATTCGGCCGAAGACCAGCAGCTCGATGAGACTGTTCCCGCCGAGACGATTGGCACCGTGCAGCCCGCTCGACGCCTCACCGATGGCATACAGGCCCCGCACGTCGGTGCTGTGGTCCTCCGGACGCACCCACACCCCGCCCATCGAGTAGTGCGCGGTGGGCGCGATCTCGATCGGTTCCCGGGTGATGTCCAGCATCTGCAGCTCGAGCAGCGTCTGGTAGACACGGGGCAGCCGCGTCATGATCGTCTGCCGTGGCAGATGGGAGACGTCGAGCCACACGCCTCCGTCGGGCGTCCCCCGCCCCTCCTTGATCTCGGTGTACGAGGCCAGGGCCACGCGGTCGCGGGTGGACAGCTCCATCCGGTCGGCGTCGTAGCGGGCCATGAACCGCTCCCCGACCGCATTGCGCAGCACGCCGCCCTCACCCCGGGCGGCTTCGCTGACCAGCGTGCCGGCCGCGTTCTCCGGCTCGATGATGCCGGACGGATGGAACTGCACCAGCTCGGCGTCGCGCAGCCGGGCACCGGCATCCACGGCCAGACGGAAGGAGTCGCCCGTGTTCTCGTCGCGCCGCGAGGAGGTCCGCCGCCAGATACGCGTGTGGCCGCCCGCGGCCAGAATGACGGCGTCCGCGTGGATCAGGTAACGCCGGCCGCTCGTGAGATCGAAGCCGTAGGCGCCGAAGACCGCACCGTCGTGCACCAGAAGCCGAGTGATGTAGACGCCGTCGAGCACCGCTATCCTCAGCTGCTCCGCACGCCTGATCAGCGTGCGCTGGATCTCCAGCCCGGTGTAGTCGCCGGCGAAGGCGGTGCGCCGGAACTTGTGCGCGCCGAAGAACCGTTGGGAGATCCGCCCGTCCTCCTCCCGGGCGAAGGCCATGCCAAAGCGCTCCAGGTCGTCGATGCCCCGGGCCGCCCCCTGGGTGACGATCTCGACGGTGCGCGGGTCGGCCAGCAGATAGCTCTCCTTGAGCGTGTCGGCGGCGTGCTGCTGCCAGCTGTCCTCGGGATCCATGGTGGACAGGGCGGCGTTGATCCCTCCGGCGGCGAGCGCCGTGTGGGCGTCCTCCTTGGCGCGCTTGCCGACCGCGAGGACGTCGACACCGGCTTCGGCCAGTTCGATCGCCGCTCGCAGCCCGGCTCCGCCGGTGCCGATCACCAGCACCATGGTGGAAAGATGTTGTTCGGTGAGAGCCACGGTCTTCTCCGATCGCCAAGGGTGTCACTCAATACGACCGGACCATCGGGGTTTCTGTGACACCGTTCCGGCATCAGGGCAGGACGCGGTCCAGGGGCACGTCCGGGTCGGACAGGAGTGCGTCGTCGAGGTCCGCCCCCGAGACGATGAGGTCCCGGATCGGATCGATCACGTCCCACACGTTGACGCTCATCCCCGCCAGCACCCGGCTTCCCGCCATCCAGAACGCGATGAACTGTCGCTTTGCCGGCTCACCGCGGAAGACGACACGGTCGTAGCCACCGGGTTCGACGTGTCCCGTGTACTCCATTCCGAGGTCGTACTGATCCGTGTAGAAGTACGGCAACCGGTCGTAGACGGCGTCCTCGCCGAGCATGCCGAGCGCCGCCACACGCGGCTGGTTGAGCGCGTTGGCCCAGTGTTCGACGCGCAGATGCCGGCCGAGCAGCGGGTGGTAGGCGTTGGCGACGTCACCCGCGGCGTAGACATCCTCGACGGAAGTGTGCAGGTGGGCGTCGGTCACGATGCCGTTGCGCACGTCCACGCCGGCCTCCTGGGCGAGTTCGACGTTGGGGGTGATGCCCACCCCGACGACCACCGCGTCCGCCTCCAGATGCCGGCCGTCGCGCAGACGGACTCCGCTCACCCGGCCGTCCGTTCCGGTGAGGGCCTCGACCTGTACGTCGGGCAGCAGTTGGACGCCGTGCTCGACATGGAGGGCGGCGAACACCTCGGCGGCCTCCCGGCCCAGCACCTTCAGCAGGGGCAGCTCGGAGTGCACGAGCACCGTCACGTCGGCACCGGCCGTGCGCGCGGCAGCGGCCGTCTCCAGACCGATCCACCCGGCACCGATCACGACGATCTTCGCACCTGCGGTGAAGGCGGACTTGAGCCGTTCACTGTCGCCCACCCGGCGCAGGTACAGGACGTTGTCGAGGTCCGCCCCCGGAACCGACAGCCGACGCGGCGACGAACCGGTGGCCAGCAGGAGTTTGGTGTAGGAAACCCGATGGCCGTCGTCCAGCTCCACCTGCCGCGCCCGCACGTCGACCGCACGCGCTCTCGTCCCCAGCAGCAGCTCGACCTCGTGCTCGCGATACCAGTCGTCCGGGTGCACGAAGATCGAATCGCGCTCCTCCTTGCCGAGTAGGTACCCCTTGGACAGCGGCGGCCGGATGTAGGGTTTCTCCCGCTCGTCGCCGATGATGACGAGCGGGCCGCTGTGGCCCCGCTCGCGCAATGCCTCTGCCGCCTTGCCCGCGGCGAGACCGCCACCGATGATCACGAATGCGTTCACAGTGTTCCTCGTCTCGGATGTCGCATGCTGCGAGTCATGTCGGAAGGGACACCCTTCAGACCGCACAACCCCTCATCCTGTGACAACACCGGCCACGGCCAGCGGAAAACACGCGGGATTTCACACCCGCGCGAGCGTCTCAGTCATACCTCCAGCCGGACCATGGAGGAGAAGATGACGTACGTCGTTGCGGAGCCATGCGTCGACGTCAAGGGAGGCCTGCCTCGCCGAATGCCCCGTGGACTGCATCCACGAGGGAACCGGACGCTCTACATCAACCCCGCGGAATGCGTGGACTGCCGCGCGTGCGAGCCGGTCTGCCCGGTCGAGGCGATCTTCCACCGCGGAGTACTTCGAGTCGGCCTCGCGAGGACAGGGCCGAGCGCCCCGTGACGGACGGGGACCACCGTGTGGTCGTCCAGCTGCCCGGGCACAGCTCGTACAAGGAGGACACCGCCCGCTTCGGCATCCGCAAGGAAGAGGCCGCCGACGTCGACCTGAGGTTTCCCTCCTGAGGAACTAGGAAGCCGGCGTGATGGTGGTCGGTGTGCCGTGCCAGGCCATCCGCGCGTACGGGCACAGCGAATCCGCCTTCTCCAGAAGGAGAGCGGCGATCTCGGGATCGATGCCCGGCCACTTGACCACCAGGCCGACGTGGAGCAGATAGCCGCCGTCCTCGGGATCCCGCCCGAACGCGACGGTCGCGTCCACCGAGATCGGGACGGGGCCGAGCGCGGCCTGCCGTGCCACCAGGCTCAGTGCGCCGTGGAAGCAGGCGGCGAACCCGGCCGCGAACAACTGCTCGGGGTCCGTCCCCTGACCGTCGCCGCCCAGTTCGGCAGGCATGTGCAGGTCCAGATCCTGAACACCGTCGTCCGAGCGCGCTTTCCCGGAGGCCCGCCCATGAGCCGCCGCCTCACCGCTCACCGTCACGGTCGTGGTGTAGATGAGGGGCGAAGGACTCGCCCTGGAAATCCTTGTCCGTGGACAGGTCGGGCAACCGGATGTGCTCGTTCATGGTCGATGATCCACCTTCACGTCATGGAGAATCCCAGGTTCCGGACAACGACTTGACCGGTAAGCCCCCCGACGTGTGACGCGAGACCGGGCGGCCTGGCACAGAACCGACGGCCGGGCTGCCTCAGGCGTTCAGGGAGGCGACGTAACGTGCCAGTTTCTCCGGGTTCATGACCCACATGATGCGTTCGATGCCGCGCGCCGAGGCCTCGAGGGACAACAGCGCCACCGCGTCGCCGCCGGACGAGACGAGGATGGCCGGCCTGCCGTTCGCCTCGACCCGGCGGACCTCGGTCCCCGGCCAGAACCGGGGCGCGAAGGCGGCGAGATAGCGGGAGACGTGCAGCCGCCCGACGACCGGAATCCGGGATGCCCCACGCACCCCGCCACCGTCGGTGTAACTCACGACATCCTCGGTGAGAACGTCCTCAAGGACCTTCAGATCGCCGCCCTGCGCCGCGGAGAGGAACACCTCCAGCAGCCGCTGGTGCGCGCCGGGACTCACCGGCTCCCTGCGTTCCGCCTGCAGCCGTTTACGGGACCGGCTGACCAACTGGCGCGAGTTGGCTTCACTCGTCTCCAGCATGTCCGCGATCTGCGGATACGGATACTCGAAAGCCTCCCTCAGTACGTACGCGGCCCGTTCCACCGGGTTGAGCTTCTCCAGAAGGAGCAGCACCGCCAGATCGAGCGCCTCCGCTCGCTCCGCACCCAACTGCGGATCCGCACTGGTGTCGACCGGCTCCGGAAGCCACGGTCCGACATGCGACTCGCGGCGCTTGCGCGCGGACTGGGCGAGGTTGATCGCGAGACGGGAGGTGACCGTGGCCAGAAAGGCGGTCGGATCGAGGACGTCGGCGCGGTCGGTGTTCTGCCAGCGCAGCCATGCGTCCTGGACGATGTCCTCGGCCTCCGCGACGCTTCCGAGCACCCGATAGGCGATCCCGAAGAGCCGGGGACGCACCGAGATGAACTCCCGGGTTGCCTGGTCGAGAGCGTCTGCGTCACCGGCGCGCATAGGTGTCCTCCAGAAGTGGATCACCCATGCTACAAGCCGGCACGTCGAGTGCGTCGGCGACCACGTCACCCATGCCTCCCCGCGCGGTGACGGTGACGTCCGTCCTTCACAACATCTAGGGCTGGGTTCGTGCCAATGTTGTGAGATCAACACGTCCCGTGGTGTCACAGATCCCCTCGGAGCCCGGTCATCACTGAGGAAGGGCCATGGGAGCCCCATGGTCCGGTGGACCTACGGAGGTGCAGCACAGTGCGGAACAAGGACTCAGCTCACGGGACCGGCCTGCGGACACGGTCGCAGGGGTGGAAGACGGCGGCGAAGATGCTGCAGGACGCCGCACCGATCTCCGTCCCCGAGGGCGCCTCGGCGATGACCATCGAGGTCGAGTGGGAGCCGGGAGACCCGGGAACCCCGCCGCACCGGCACTCGGGACCGGCGTTCGGGTACGTCATCGAGGGCGCGGTCCGTTTTGAGCTCGAGGGCGAACCCGAGCGCGTCGTCGAGGCCGGCGGAACGTTCTGGGAACCCGGCGGCGACGCGATCCACTACCAGGACGGCAACGCGCTGCCCGATGCCCGGACCCGGTTCGTGGTGACGATGATGTGCGCGCCGGGCAAGCCCATGCTGGAACTGGTCGATGAGCAGGAACTGGCCCGACGGGCCCACCTGCGCGCGCCACGTCCCACCGTCTGACCAGCTGTACTGCGACCGGTACATGAACGAGCTCGAACCCACGACCTTCGCCAAGGAGTTGAGAGCCGGTTTCGACGTCCCCTCCGAACTCGCCGAGGAGATGGTCCGCCACGTGGACGGACCGATGAAACACAGCGTCCTGAGGCTCTACCGCTCCGCCCTGACCATGGGCGCCGACTGGGAACCCGCCCTGGCGAACCTGTCCGCCCCGGCCCTGGTGTTCTGGGGCGCCCTCGATCCGGCCTGCCAGGTCGAGTTCGGCGAGAAACTGGCCACCGCGGTGCGCGCATCCCGCTTCCTGCGACTGGACTGCAATCACTGGCCGCTCCTGCAGATGCCGACCGCCGTGGCAGCAGCGCTCGAACTCCACTGGAACCAGCCCGAGTGACCAGCTCACCGGAGCAAGCCACCGCCCGCGGCGCCCTCAGCCCGCCAGCCGGGCTTTCCAGATCTCCTCGCTGGGCCATTGCCGGGCCCAATCGGCGGACACCTCCGAGTAGTCCCGCTCCGTAGGCCGGGGTGCCTGAATCTCCATCAGGTCCTCGACGACGAACCCGCAGGACCGGAGCAGACGAAGCGTCTCGCCGTGCGGCAGGACGAACTGCACATTATTGCCTCCGTTCAGCCGGGTCAGGCCGAATTGTGTGCGGGACAGAGAGGTGGACGCCGATCCCTCGGGTCCCACGCACAGCGCGAACAGGGGTGAGTAGCGCATGAACACCAGTCGGCCTCCGGGAGCGAGGAGGCGGGCTGCCTCCGGGATCCACCGGTAGGGGTCGCACCACAGCGAGGCACCGTATTCGCTGATCGCCAGGTCGAACGAGCCGTCCTCGTAAGGCACCTTCTCGGCGTTGCCCAGGACCAGGGGGAAGTCGATGCCGAACTCCGCCTGCATGGCGCGAGCGGTGCTGAGCTGCTGCTCGGAGAGGTCGATCCCGACCGGATGGGCACCCGCTCTGGCCAGCCAGGCCGACACGTAGGCGGTACCGCAGCCCAACTCGATGGTGCGCATCCCGGCAATGTCGGAGGGAAGCACGGAGGCCTGTGACTCCGGGGTCGCCCACAATCCCCAGCGTGGTTCCACCTCGGCCCAGTGATCACGGGCGAGCGGGCCGTGCCATGCGGCCGCTTGGTCATCCCAGTACCGTCGGTTCTGCTCCAGATGGTCCGTGTGGCCGTCATGAGTCATGGAGGTATTGGATCGAAGACGGCCGGTGCCCGGCAACGGAATTGTGACCCCGGGAGACGGCGTCGAACACACGCGGCCGGTCCGACGGCGACGCCCGCCTCAGGCCGATGTCGCCTCACCGTCGGCCCACATGGCGCGGATCTCCTTGCGCGAGGCGATTCCGAGCTTCGAGAACACCTTGCGCAGGTGCCACTCGACCGTGTGCCGGCTGATGAACAACTGGGCGCCGATCTCGGGGTTTGTGAGCCCTTCGCCGGCAAGGCGGGCGATCTGCGCCTCCTGGGGCGTGAGGGCCGTGTGCGTGGCGATGGCAGGGTTGCGGACCTTCACCCCCGTGGCCTGCAGCTCACCTCGCGCGCGTTCGGCGAACGCCTCGGCACCGATCTGGCTGAACGTCTCGTGCGCGGCGGCCAGTTGGGCTCGTGCGTCGACGCGACGGTTCTCACGGCGCAGCCACTCGCCGTAGAGGAGTTGCGCGCGGGCCAGCTCCACGCGAACGCGGGTGCGGGCAAGCCGTTCGATCGCCTCGCGGTGGAGCCGCTCCGCGGCGTCGCCCTCGCTCACGAGCGCGCGTGAGCGTGCTTCGACGCCCAGGGCCCAGTCCGTACCGCTGGCTTGCGTCGCTTCGGACAGCTGCGCGAGCGCGTCGGTCGCCAGCTCGGGTGCGCCGCTGCGTACGGCTGCCTCGACCAACTCGACCAGACCCCACCGCGGCGCGGCGAACTCCTGCTGGTCTGCGGCTGCCTTCTGCGCCGCGGCCAGCGCGTCGGCGTAGCGGCCGAGGCCGTTGCAGAGCACCGCGTGGTACCAGTGGGTGACGGTGACCGCGGCTCCCTGCCCACGCGGTTCGGCCTCGCTCAACATGGTGTCGATCAGTGCGCGGGCCTCGCGCTCGCGTCCGCGCCAGGCGGCCAGGCCGAGCGGCTGGACGCGCGCCGGGTTGCTCCCGGTCGCCTCGCACACCGTGCGGACCTCCTCCACCAGCGACGCGGCAGCCACCAGCTCCCCGGCGATGAGGTGCATGTGTGCGCGGGAGTCGAGCGCACGGGGGAGTTCGCTGAGCGCTCCGGCCTTGCGGGTGATGGTCACATGGCGCGCCGCGACCAGGTGCCAGCGCTCGTCGTCCCACAGCTCGGAGGCGAGGACCGAACCGAGCCAGAGCCAGCGCAGCGCGTCCTGGGCCGGGAGTTCCTGGTCACAGCAGGCTTCGAGGGCCCGCCGCATCATCGGCACCGAAGCCGCGTAACCGTCGGTGAGGCGCGCGGCAACGGCGTCCAGCAGCAGGTCGGGGACGCGCGCCGGATGCACCGGCGGCGCGCCGACAGCCGCCTCGCCCACCTCCCCGAGTCCTGGGCCGTGCGCCAGGCGACCGGCGAATATCGCGGCCGCGACGGCGTCCAGATAGGTCTCCCGGGCGAGCGCGACGTCGAGGCGCTCGAACCGGCGAGCGGCGGCGAGCAGCAGCGGAGGAGCCTCACCGCCCCGGTTCTGGGCGAACGCGATCCCGGCGTGCAGCACATCGACCCGTGCCCGCCCGAGCTCGTCCAGGGGGCCGAGCTCCGCCGTGCCGAGGAGATCGGCCGCCGACTCGAAAGCCCCGGCGTGGAGCTTGGCCTGTGCGGCGTCCACGGCACGCTGCGCACGTCGGCCAGGATCTTGTGTCAACTCGGTCGCGCGCTGGAGGAACGCTGCTGCCGCCGCGATACCGCCGCGCGCCTGCGCCCGGCCGGCGGAACGCTCCAGCTCGGCGGCCACCGTCTCGTCGGGCCCGAAGGCCGCGTCGGCCAGATGCCAGGCCCGACGGTCCGGATCGAGCCGGGCGTCGGTCGCCTCGGCCAGCGCCCGGTGCACCTCTCGGCGCTCGTTGGGGCCCGCCGAGCGATAGGCCGCCGAGCGCACCAGCGGATGCCGGAACCGCACCCGCGTGCCAAGTGTGATCAGCTCCGCCTCGTCGGCGGGCGCCGCGGCAGCGTCCACGTCGATCCCCAGCCGTTCGGCGGCGCGCCTCAGCAAGGTCACGTCACCGATGGGCTCGGCGGCCGCGGTGAACAGAAGGCGTCGTGTCTCGGCGGGGAGGGACTGGATACGGCGGAGGTACCCCTGCTCGATCTGGCTCGACAGGGGCCATGCGCCCGGATGCCCGAATCCGCCGGCCATGTCCCCCGCGGTCACCTCGCGGGGCAGTTCGAGCAGCGCCAGCGGGTTCCCGCGTGACTCGGCGACTATGCGGTCACGCACTCGCTGGTCGAGCGGTCCGGTGACGACAGAGTCGAGGAGCGTTCGGGAGTCGTGCTCGGTCAGTCCCACGACGGGCAGCTCGGGAAGGCTGCCGAACGCCTCGCCGGTGCCGGGCTCACGGACGGCGAAGACGAGCAGGACCGATTCCGCCAGCAGCCGACGGGCGACGAACTCCAAGGTCAGCGCCGACGCGCGATCCAGCCACTGCGCGTCGTCGATCAGACAGATCAGCGGCCGGCTCGCACCGGCGTCCGCGAGGAGGCTCAACGTGGCCAGGCCGACGAGGAACCGGTCCGGCGCGGCGCCGGCCCGCAGACCGAACGCCGTGCCGAGCGCGTCGCGTTGAGGCTCGGGTAGCTGATCGAGACCCGAGAGCAGCGGAGCGCAGAGCTGGTGCAGACCGGCGTAGGAGAGCTCCATCTCGGACTGGACACCGCCGACCCGGACGGTACGGCAATCAGCGGCACGTTCGAGGAGATATGTCAGCAGTGCGGACTTCCCGATCCCTGCCTCACCTCGCAGCACCAGGACTCCACTGCGCCCGGCCCTGGCCTCTGCCAGGAGATCATCGAGTACCTGACACTCGCTCTGCCTCCCGAGGAGCCCGGCCCTTGAACCGCTCCTCGCCATGGCAGCCCCCTGTCAGGACACTTCGACCAGTATCGTAATACGCCTGCGGATCTTCGCGCCTGCCGTTCCGGAAGCCTCGCCGACCAGCACACGGCCTGACATCCACACGATGACGAGCTCGGCGATCACCGGCCGCGCAGCATGTTTCCTTGAGTACGCATACTCATGCCGAACCGTGCCGGGCCGGGGACGATGAGCTGTGTCGACGTGCCGACGGGAGGCGGGGGATGGGCAGACTGCTGGGGGCGGTCGCAGCCGTGGCGGTGGCGGCCGCGGCACTGGTCTTCGCTTACGCGGCGGGAGCGCCACCCGCACTGGTGTTCGCGGTCGGGGCGGGCGTGCTGAGCCTCGTATGGCTGCTGTTCCTGCTGACGCTGCCGTGGAACCTCTACTTCCGCGCACATACCGTGCTGGCCGAGATCGCGGTCAGCCGCGAGAAGGGCATCACGGTCCCTGCCGCCCGGGACACCGAGGCCGCACGTATCGCCCGCACCATGCTCCGGGCGGCGGTGGCGGGCCACGTCCTGACGGTCGCGGTCGTCCTCGCGGTCACCTGGGCGACAGGCGAGTTCACGGGCTACTGGTTCGCGGCGTTCTTCCTGCTGAGCACCTTCTTCCGCCCGGCCGGCGCCTACTTCGGCCAGCTCCGGCGTCGTCTGAGCACACTCCTGAAGGACGTCACGTACCCGCGGGACGACGTCGTGGAGCTGCAAGGCCGGCTGAACCGTGCCGAGGCCGGCACACGGGTACTGGAGGAGAAGGCGGAGGAACAGTACCGAGCGCTGTCCGAACTGCGCCGCACCATGGACGCGCTGGCCATGAGCAGCTACGAGCGCACCGAGGAGACGGACCGCAGGATCGCCGCGCTCGGCAGGGAGTTCGAGTCCACGGTGAACCGCCTGACCGACAACCAGGAGATCATCGCGGGCGTGAAGGCTTTCCTGCGCCTGCTGCGCACCACCGACACGGCCGACAGCGCCCCGGCCCCGGGCTGACCGATGTCTCACGGCTCGATTCCCAGGCCTGGCCTCTTGAAAGGCGTCTCACGGATCCGTTGGGGCGAGCTCCGTGGTGCGCAGCAGGCATCGGCGGGAGGCGTCCCCGCTCTGCTGTCCCGGATCGCGTACGCGGATGAGGACACCGCCCGTCTCGCCGTCGATGAACTGGGCGACGTCATCTGCGCGTTGGGGTTCGTCGTCGGCGAGGCGACGGCCCCGACGGTCCCGTTCCTCCTCGAACTGACCGGGGCCCCGCATGTGCCCTGCAAGGCCGAGTTGTGGGACCTGCTGGAGAGCATCTGCCGGACCGAGCAGTGGCACTCCGCCGCTGCGGCGGCCAGGCACAGCAAGAACCGCACGAGCTACCGAGACCAACCCGGTTGGGAGGCTGCCGCCAGGGCTGCCGTCTTCGCAGGCCGGCCGGTCATCGAGAACCTCGCCTTGTCCGTACGCCCGGAGGACGCGGCCCCTGCCCGGAGGCTGCTGCGGCTCATGGACGAGCTGCCGCCGTTTCCGAAGCCGTGAATGTATGGTCGACAACCGGGTCCCATAATCTCGTACATACGTAGCACAGGACGTTGGATGCCGCGTGTATCGATATTGGGGAGGCCTTGGTGTTCGGTAGGCGCGCGGGGTTGTTCGCGGGTGCGGTGATCGTCGCGTGCATGGCGCTCGTCGGCTCCGGTGCACTGGGCGGAGCTCTCTCCGGCAGGTCGGAGCCCATCGGCGCGGTCAAGAAGGTCGTCCCGAACCGGGTCATGACGTGGAATCTGTGCAACCCGTGCGAGGAGAGCAACGTCGACCGGGCGGCGGAGATCGCCGAGTACGCGCCGCAGGTCATCGCCGTGCAGGAGGCGTGCGCGCCTGACGTGAAGAAGATCCGCGACTATCTGGAGAGCCTTTTCGGGCTGGTCTACCACGTCGAGTACGGGTCGGTTCTGCAGAACTGGGGCCGCTGCGGGGGAGCGCCGTGGAATCCGGGAGGCTACGGCCAGGCGCTTCTGTCGGCGGCTCCGATGACCGACCGCGTGAATGTGGAATACCCCGACGGCGGGTCCGAGGACCGCGGCTACATGGCCGTCACCACGAAGGTGGGCGGCCAGTCCGTCCGGGTCTTCAACACCCACTTCGCCGAACGACGACAGGAAGAGGTCCGGGCGAAGCAGGCCACCGTACTCGCCAAGGAAATCGCCCGGCACGACCGCGCCATCGTCCTCGGCGACTTCAACGCCGTGCCGGACGCTCCCGAGCTGTCCCCGATCTGGGCGCTGGCCACGGACACCGACCCGCAGTGCCGTCCCGCCTCCGTCGGCGCCTGCAAGCCGACCACCGAGTGGCAGAGCAAGTTCGACTACGTCTTCCTACGAGGTATCACCCCGCTCAGGCACAGTGTGGAACCCAGCTCGTACTCCGACCACTACGTGCTGCACAGCGACCTGAACCTGACGTAAGGCGTCCGGCCCGCCCGGGTGGTCGCGGCGGGCCGGACCGGTCAGCCGCCTCAGCCGTTGTACGGGGCGCTGACGTCCAGGACCCAGGTGACGCCGAAGCGGTCGGTGAGCATGCCGTACAACGGCGCCCACTGCGCCGGCTCCAGCGGGCGCACGACGGCCGAGCCCTCGGCGAGCCTGCCCCACAGGGCGCTGATCTCGTCGCTGTCGTCACCGCGTACGGAGACGAAGAACGGGCTCTCGCCCTGGTTCCAGGGCAGCTGCGAGGGCACGTCGTAGGCCATGACGTGGAAGCCGTTGTCGCCGGCCACCTCGCCCCACATCACCCAGTCCGCCTCGCTCTCGTTCTGCACGGCGCCCGCGTCCTTGTAGGTCACCGCGACGCTGCGTCCGCCGAAGACGGATTGGTAGAAGTCCAGCGCCTCACGCGCGGTGCCCCGGAAGTTCAGGTGCGTGGTGGTCGTGACGGACATGGTCTGCTCCTTGCCTCAAGTGACGAAGACGTAGGTCACCCTGGCGGAGGTAGCGGACAGGATGTGTCCTGTACTGCGGGCAGGATGGATCTCATGCACAAGACATCCTCCCGACTGCTCGCTCTGCTCTCGCTGCTGCAAACGCACCGTGACTGGTCCGGCGAGGATCTCGCCGGGCGTCTCGACATCACCTCGCGCACCGTGCGCCGGGACATCGATCGGCTGCGTGAACTCGGCTACCGGATCACGACCGTCAAAGGACCGGCCGGCGGATACCGCCTGGACGCCGGCACCCACATGCCGCCCATGCTGTTCGACGACGGCCAGGCCGTTGCGCTGGCCGTCGCGCTGCAGACCTCGGCCACCGACGCGACCGTCGCCGAGGACGCCACCCGCGCCCTGGCCACGCTCCGCCAGGTCATGCCATCCCGCCTGCGCCACCGCATCGACCTGCTGCGCATCACCGCTGTGCCACCACCCGCGGCCCGCGACGCCCCTGAGGTCGACACGGATGTCCTGGTGGAGCTGAGCCGCGCCATCCACGCCCGTGAGGAACTGCGCTTCTGCTACGCCCCCGGCACAAGCACCTCAGTCGACGAACCCCGCCGCGTAGAACCCCACCACCTGGTCACCCGGCTCAATCGCTGGTACCTCGTGGCCTGGGACCCGGACCGTGAGGACTGGCGTACGTTCCGCGTCGACCGTGTCCGGCCCCGCACACCCACCGGCCCCCGCTTCACCCCGCGCGAACTCCCCGGCGGCAGCGTCTCCGCGTTCATCACCGGCCGGTTCCGCGGCAACGACGGCGCCACCACCGACTGGCCCTGCCAGGGCGAGGTCGTCCTCCCTCTCCCAGCCGCCGAGATCGCGCCCTTCGCCCAGGACGGAATCGTCGAGGAACTCGGCCCCCACCACTGCCGGCTCACCCTCGGCTCCTGGTCATGGACCGGACTCGCCGCGGCCATCGGCCGCTTCGACACCGAGATCGAAGTCGTCGGCCCACCCCAACTGGCCACGGCGTGCGCGGACCTCGCCGCCCGCTACGCCCGCGCCGCACGCGCGACAGGGTCGGAGTGACCGTGTCTCACGTGCGGCGGGCTCGGCTCAGGCGAGGATGTCGAGAACGGTCCGACGGCGTGGTCCGGGCTACGTCCCGATCACGGAGGGGAGCAGGGGTAGTTGTTGCCGGTGCCCAGCACAATGGAGTTGATCGGGCTCAGGTTCTGGGCGAACCCCCACCCCGCGTAAATGATGGTGGTTCCTCTGCCAGTTCCGTTGTACCCGGTGCACAGCTCCACCCAGGCGTCGTCGTACTGGTTGTTCATCACGTAGTGATCGCCGTACTGGTTGCTGAGGTTGTGCGGACCATAGGCCCAGTAGACACCGCCACTCTGGATACCCGAGTTCGGGTCGGCGTTGTTGTAGAGGCACACGGCTCCGTACGGGCATCCGTAATCGGTGTGAGCCGCGGACGCGGGCCCGGCGGTAACGGCCATGAACGACCCCGCTACCGCGACGGCCGAAACCGCCATCCTGATGAGTCTGCTGAAAATCGCGAGTACCTCCTTGTAGTTGCTGGTCAGCAGTTGCGGATCGACCAGACGGGCTCCCAGTCCACGTCGGGTGCGTCCGTGCTGACCGGGAAGGTCTGGATCACGTCGCCGTTCTGGCCGTGGATTGTTGCCTGGGCGTCGTCGGTCTGGCTGTTCATGACTTCGCCCGTGCCATGCCAGTTCGACAGGTAGTAGCGGTCGCAGTCGTACAGGAAGAAGACCCGCCACTGGTTGACCGTGGGGTCCCAGACGCCGGCACAGAAGTTCCCTGTGTCACAGGTGATGTGGCTGCCGGAGGGCACCAGCTGTGAGGGGGCGGCGGGTGAGATCGTCGGAGCGACGGCGGATGTGGCGGACGACGCCGCCTGGGCCGTGCCGGAGGCGAAGACGGAGGCCAGCACCAGGGTCATGGTGCCGACCGCAGCGAGGAGGGATCGCTGGGGACGCATGGGTTGCGTTGCTCCTGTGGGTGTCGAGCGGAGGGGGCCTCTGCGAGATCGGGCCGTTGCGGACTGACAGAGGGGGTGCGCACAGCAACGTAGAGCGCAGTCGGCCCCCACGGTCCCTGACAGATGTCAGGACCCGCACCGAGTCCGACCCGCACCGAGTCCGAGAGGACAGAGCGACGCGGCCGGCCTCGCGCTTTCAGGACGGCGGTCGAAGAGCGGATTGTCAGCCCGGCTCGGTAGCATTCGACGCATGGCCATCAAACTTGAGAACGTCGGCATCGCCGTCCGTGACCTCGAAGCAACGATCGCCTTTTTCACCGACCTCGGCCTCACGGTCCTCGGCCGTGACACGGTCAGTGGTGAGTGGACCGACACCGCCGTCGGCCTCGATGGCAATCACGCCGACATCGCGATGCTCCAGACGCCGGACGGTCAGGGCCGTCTTGAGCTCTTCGAGTACATCCACCCCGAAGCGATCGAGACGGAGCCGACTCTTCCCAACGAGATCGGCATGCATCGCGTCGCCTTCTCGGTCGACGACATCGACAAAGCCCTCGAGGCGGCGGCAAAGCACGGATGCCGTCCGCTTCGCGGTGTGGCGACCTATGAGGACATCTACAAGCTCACATACCTCCGTGGTCCCAGCGGCATCCTTGTGATGCTCGCCGAGGAGCTGAAGAAGAGCTGACGGCTGGTAGCCGAAGCGGTGATCGCGAACTCATAGGTGACTCCTGGAAGGTGCAGTGCGAGCTGGTTCCTGGTCGCCACGGGGAGCCGAAAGGTTGCCGTCGGTCTCACACTTTGCATTGAAGTGAGGTGCGTCACGCCGGAATTGCGCTCGATGGCATCGATTGACTGGTTACCGAAGGTAATAACTGTGTTCTTTTGAAGCCGAATCGGGAGCTTGTCGCCGTGAACGGCTAAATTCGCCTGCTCCGTGAGGCCGGTGATCGCGGTTGCGGAGGAGCCCTTCCGGGCTGGTCGCGAGTGGGTCGGGCGTTGCAGGGGGACGTGCGAACGGCGATCCCTCGGCTCGCGAGGGTCCATCGCGCCAACACCCGTCAGGTGCAGGGGCGTTCGTTGCTCGGTGTGCTGGGTGATCCCCATAATGACCGGGCTCGCCAGGGCCGAGGCGAGCCGCTGTGAGCACCCGATCTCGATACGGGGTGCCGCTTTCTGCTGCAGAATTCCGTATCACCGAATGAGGCCACGTATGAGCAAGCACCGTCAGAAATCGAAGCGCCAGAAAATAGCCGGTGCCGCGGTCGCCGTGGTGGTTGTGGGCGCTGTGGGTGTTCCTTCGGTCGCCCAGGCGAGCGGTGGCGGGCTGGGAGGCTGGCGGGTCGTCTCGTTCCCCTGGTGGGGATGGGGCAAGTCGGATCCCGTGGCCGATCCGACGCCCTCGGCGTCGCCGGTCGCGTCCGCGTCCGCCTCGGGCACCTCCGCCACGTCCGCTCCGTCCGGCGCCCCGGGGGCCTCTCCCTCCAGTGCCACCCCGAGCGCGTCGCCGTCGGTATCCAGCAGCCCGTCCGTCACGCCCACCCCCGACTCGCCCGACGAGTCCACCTCGCCCTCGGCCTCGCCGAAGGCCACAAGCTCCAGCAGCGCCCCCAGCCCCTCCGCCGGCAGCGCCGATCCCGGACCCACGGATCGTGTGCTGGTTCTCGTCAACGCCGAGCGCGAAAAGGTGGGTTGTGCGCCGCTGACCGAGAACGCCAAGCTCACCAAGGCCGCTCAGGACCACAGCCAGGACATGGCCGATCACGAGAACATGTCCCACACCGGTTCCGACGGGTCGTCCATGAGTGACCGGCTCGCTCGCGTCGGATACAAGTTCAGGTCGGCGGGCGAGAACGTCGCCTACGGGTACAACACTCCCGAGAGCGTCATGGACGGCTGGATGAACAGCTCCGGTCACAAGGCCAATATCCTCAACTGCGGCTTCAAGGAGATCGGTATCGGCCTGGCCCAGCCGGGCTACTACTGGACGCAGGACTTCGGCTCGGCCGCGTAGCCGCAAGCGGGCTCAGCAGGTCACCGGCCTGCCGCTGCTCCGGCCGGAAGTTCAACACTTCTGGCCGGAGGGGGAGCGGCAGCGCCCCGAACTCGGAACCCAGAGGCCGGCAGCTTCGCCGAGTGCTCATCGGCGGCGGCAAGGGCGGCGCACTCACCGGACTGCACAACCTCACCATCCTCGCGGCAGCCCTCTTCATCCCGGGTCCCGCTCACCCGGGATCTGCGCCATGACCCGCCTCACCCTCCGCGGAGCACGCGACACCCTCCGCCCGCCGAAACCACAGGGACCCGTGCTCTGCGGGGTCGTGAGCCGACATGTGCGGCCACGGCCCCGTTCGTATTCGCGCTGCTCGACGACGAAGCCGTACGGCCGCCATAACCCCCGTCGCGTGCCTTGACCGCCGCTCGGTGCTGCATGATGCTGTGTTGCGGCACATGAGATGAGTGCCGTAATGAGCAACATCTGATTCGAGTCTCGACCAGCCGAGGAGTGGCCATGACGCACCAGGTGCGTGCTGTTGTCGCGCGGGGCAAGGGCGCCCCCGTCAGCCTGGAGACGATCATCGTGCCCGACCCGGGGCCGGGCGAGGCGCTGGTGAAGGTCGAGGCCTGCGGGGTCTGCCACACCGATCTGCACTATCGCGAGGGCGGCATCAACGACGACTTCCCCTTCCTGCTGGGCCATGAGGCGGCGGGCGTGGTGGAGGCGGTGGGGGAGGGCGTCACGGATGTCGCCCCCGGTGACTTCGTGATCCTCAACTGGCGCGCGGTGTGCGGGCAGTGCCGGGCGTGTCTGCGCGGCCGGCCGTGGTACTGCTTCAACACCCACAACGCGAAGCAGAAGATGACCTTGCTCGACGGCACCGAGCTGTCACCGGCGCTGGGTATCGGGGCGTTCGCCGAAAAGACGCTGGTGGCTGCGGGGCAGTGCACGAAGGTGGACCCCGCCGCGTCGGCGGCCGCCGTGGGCCTGCTGGGATGCGGGGTGATGGCGGGCATCGGCGCCGCCATCAACACCGGCAACGTCGGACGCGGTGACACGGTCGCGGTGATCGGCTGCGGCGGGGTCGGGGACGCGGCGGTCGTGGGGTCCAGCCTCGCGGGCGCGGCGCGGATCATCGCCGTCGACATCGACGACAACAAGCTGGAGACCGCCAAGAAGCTGGGTGCGACCCACACCGTCAACTCCAGGAACGCCGACGCGGTCGAGGCGATCCGTGAGCTGACCGGCGGCTTCGGCGCCGACGTCGTCATCGAGGCGGTCGGCCGCCCCGAGACGTACAAGCAGGCCTTCTACGCCCGCGACCTCGCCGGCACCGTCGTTCTCGTCGGCGTGCCCACTCCGGAGATGAAGCTCGAACTCCCCCTCCTGGACGTTTTCGGCCGCGGCGGTTCGCTGAAGTCCTCCTGGTACGGCGACTGCCTGCCCTCCCGTGACTTCCCGATGCTCGTCGACCTCTATCTGCAGGGCCGCCTGAACCTGGACGCCTTCGTCACGGAGACCATCGCCCTCGACGAGGTAGAGAAGGCCTTCGAGCGGATGCACGGCGGCGACGTCCTGCGCTCGGTGGTGGTGTTCTGATGGCGGCCCGCATCGAACACCTCGTCACCTCGGGCACGTTCTCGCTGGACGGCGGTACCTGGGACGTCGACAACAACGTGTGGATCGTCGGCGACGACCATGAGGTGATCGTCATCGACGCCGCGCACGACGCCGAGGCCATCGCGGCGGCCGTCGGCGGACGCACCCTGCGGGCGATCGTGTGCACCCACGCGCACAACGACCACATCGACGCGGCGCCCGCGCTCGCGGAGCGCACCGGCGCCCCGATCCTGCTCCACCCGGACGACCTGCCGTTGTGGAAGCAGACCCACCCAGACCGCTCGCCCGACGGTGAACTGGCCGACGGCTGGGTGCTCGCGGTGGCCGGCGTCGAACTGACCGTGCTGCACACCCCCGGGCACGCCCCGGGTGCGGTCTGCCTCCATGCCCCCGCCCTGGCGGCGCTGTTCAGCGGCGACACGCTGTTCGCCGGTGGGCCCGGGGCGACGGGACGGTCGTACAGCCACTTCCCCACCATCGTCGACTCGATCCGGGACCGGCTGCTCACGCTCCCCGGCGAGACCGTCGTGCACACCGGACACGGGGACACGACCACCGTCGCCGCCGAGGCTCCGCATCTGCAGGAGTGGATCGACCGCGGTTTCTGACGCCCGCGGACATCCCTTATATGCCCGTATGGACCCGCCGTATCGGCTCGCGGTTGCCGCGAGCCGATACGGCGGGCTGCTGTTGTTCTATGTGAACTTGGTTCTGTTTTACGCAACAAGATGAACGGCTCACAGTGCTCTCTGAATGCCTTGACAAGGTTTCTGGCCGACCCCAGACTGATGTTGCGCTTACCGCAATCCGTTTCGCTATACGCACCGAGGTGTCATGATGATTCCCGCGTGCCGTCTCGCGGATCTCCCGCGAGGTGAGGCCCACCGGCTCGACACAGATCCGCCATTCTCGGTGTTCCACACCGACGACGGCGAGCTCTTCGCCATCGACGACACCTGCACCCACCAGGACGCCTCGCTCGCCGACGGCTGGCTGGAGGGCTGCGAGGTGGAATGCCCGCTGCATGCCTCGAAGTTCGACCTGAGGACCGGAGCGGTCGACGCCCCGCCGGCCAAGCTGCCGGTCCGGACGCACGAGGTCTTCGTCGAGGACGGCATGGTCTACGTCCGGGTGTCCACGGCGGCGCCCAACCTCCCGCCCTGCATATCTGCCCGGCTCGCCGGGGGTCCCGCGTGAGGACCGTCGCCGTGGTCGGCGCCTCGCTGGCCGGTCTGTCGGCGGCGCGCTCACTGCGCAAGCAGGGCTACGACGGGCGGCTCGTCGTCATCGGGGACGAGCTCCACCGGCCCTACGACCGGCCCCCGCTCTCCAAGGAGTTCCTGGCCGGCGCCCTCGGTGAGACCGAACTCTCCCTGGAGGCCGGTGACGAGGACCTGCGGGCGGAATGGCTGCTCGGCACCCGCGCCGTCGGACTCGACCGTACGGACCGCGCGGTCCGGCTCGCCGACGGACGTGAGGTGCGCGCCGACGGCATCGTGATCGCGACCGGCGCCGCGGCCCGCACCCTTCCCGGCTCCGAGGGCCTGGCGGGAGTGCACACCCTGCGCACCCTGGACGACGCCCGCGCCCTGCGGGACGGACTGGCCCGCGGCGGACGGCTGGTGGTGATCGGCGGCGGCTTCATCGGCGCGGAGGTCGCCTCCACGGCGTACGCCCTCGGTCTGGACGTGACCGTCGTCGAGGTGGCCCCGACGCCGCTCGCCGCGCCCCTCGGGGAGACCATGGGCGCCGTCGTCTCCGCCCTCCACGCCGACCACGGCGTACGGCTGTTGTGCGGCGTGGGGGTCAAGGGGCTGAGCGGGGAGAGCCGGGTCGACGCCGTCCTGCTCGAGGACGGCCGCAGCGTCCCGGCCGACATCGTCGTCGTCGGCGTGGGCGCGAGCCCGTGCGTCGAGTGGCTGGCGGGATCCGGCGTCGAGCTCGACAACGGCGTCAAGTGCGGTGCCGACGGACGCACCACCCTGGCCGGGGTGGTCGCGGTCGGTGACTGCGCCAACTGGTACGACCCGCGCGCGGGCTTCCACCGCCGTGTCGAGCACTGGACCGGCGCCCGGGAGCGGCCCGACGCAGCGATCGCCACGCTCCTGGCGGGCGGCGCGGTGGAACCGGGTGTGCCCCGGCCGCCGTACTTCTGGTCCGACCAGTACGGCGTGAAGATCCAGTTCGTCGGACACGCGGCGGGTGCCGACAGCGTGACGATCGAGGCGGGTGCCGCGGACGACCGTGACGTGCTGGCCGTCTACCGGCGCGCCGGAGATCCGGTCGCCGTGCTCGGCATGAACCAGCCGCGGCTGTTCACGCGCTGGCGCAAGCAGCTCGCCGCCGCGGGCTCTTGACACCACCTCCGAGACATCCCATGCTGCGGTTGCATATGGCACGCAGCGTTGCTCCATACACAACACCGTCCGGAGTCGCTCTTCCCGGCGCGTGAATGACCCCTCCATGACGTTCTCCGAGGAGTGCCCTGTGACCTCGACCGGTCTGCCGGACAGCCTGATCGCCACCCTCCCCGGCTCCTCCTACACGGATCCGCAGATCTTCGCGCAGGAGCAGGAGCGCATATTCGAGACCATGTGGTTCTGTGTCGCGCGCGCGTCCGAACTGGCCAGGCCCGGCGCCTTCCGCACCGTCGACGTCGGCCGCGAGAGCATCCTCGTCACCCGGGCGCGTGACAACTCCGTCCGCGCCTACTTCAACGTCTGCCGGCACCGCGGCGCCAAGCTCTGCACGGAGGAGGCCGGCGAGGTCAAGCGGGCCTTCCAGTGCCCGTACCACGCCTGGACCTACGGCCTCGACGGCAAGCTCGTCGCGGCGCCCAACCTCACCAAGATGCCCGACGTCGGCCGTACCGAGTACGGCCTGGTGAGCGTGGCCGTGCGTGAATGGCTGGGCTATGTGTGGGTGTGCCTCGCGGAGAACCCGCCGTCCTTCGAGGAGGACGTCATCGGCGAGGTCGTCTCCCGTCTCGGCGACGTGGAGTCGATCGAGCGCTACGACATCGACAGTCTCTCGGTCGGCAAGCGCATCGTCTATGACGTGAAGGCCAACTGGAAGCTCATCATCGAGAACTTCATGGAGTGCTACCACTGCGCGACCATCCACCCCGAACTCACCGAGGTGCTCCCCGAGTTCGCGGACGGTTACGCGGCGCAGTACTACGTGGGCCACGGCGCGGAGTTCGGTGAGGAGGTCCAGGGTTTCACCGTGGACGGCTCGGAGGGCCTGGACCGCATTCCGGGGGTGGCGGAGGAGCAGGACCGGCGTTACTACGCGATCACCGTCAGGCCGCAGGTGTTCATCAACCTCGTCCCCGACCATGTGATCTTCCACCGGATGTACCCGGTGTCCGTCGACCGCACGATCGTCGAGTGCGACTGGCTCTACCTTCCGCACGTCGTCGAGAGCGGCAAGGACGTCAGCCGGTCCGTGGAACTCTTCGACCGGGTCAACCGGCAGGACTTCGACGCGTGCGAGCGCACACAGCCCGGGATGAGCTCCCGGATGTACGCCAAGGGCGGCGTACTGGTACCCAGTGAGCACCACATCGGTGCCTTCCACGACTGGGTGAACGAGCGTCTGGGCACGCCCCTGGGGTGACTCAGCCCAGGTAACCCATCCGGTGGCTGATCTCCTCGGCGCCCTTGAGGAGCACCGGGGAGAGCTCGTGCAGACGCTCCTCGGTGAAGCGGTACGCGGGTCCGGAGGCGCTGAGTGCGGCGATGACCTCGCCGTCGCGGTTGCGGACCGGGGCGGCCATGGCGTGCAGGCCGATCTCCAGCTCCTCGAGGGTGAAGGCGTAGCCGCGCTCCCGGGCGTCGGCCAGGTTCTTCTCGAGCTTCGTCTTCGCGGTGATGGTCCGCGCGGTGACCTTCTTCATGCCGGTCTCGGTCAGCAGCGTCGTGCGCTCCTTGGTCGCCATGTGGGCCAGCAGGATCTTGCCGCTGGACGTGGCGTGCAGCGGGGTCAGCTGGCCGACCCAGTTGTGCGCGGTGATGGCTCCCGGACCGCGCACCTGGTACAGGTTGATCGCGTAGTGCTCCTGCATGACCGCGATGTTGACGGTCTCGCCGATCTCCTCGGCGAGACGCTCGCAGATCGGGCGGCCCTGCTGGGTGATGTCGATACGCCCGGTCACCGCGCCGGCCAGCCGCACGATCCCGAAGCCGAGGCGGTACTTGCCGCGCTCGCCCGCCTGCTCCACCAGACCGCGCGCCTCCAGGGCGCCGAGCAGGCGGAACGCGGTGGACTTGTGGACGTCGATCTCACCCGCCACCTCACTGACGCCCGCCTCGCCACGCTGAGCGAGGATCTCCAGAACGCTGATGGCACGGTCCACGGACTGCACGCCGCCGGCTTGTGAATTCGAGGTTTCTGTGTCAGTGCTGTAGTTGCTCACAGTGAAACTATACGCGTAGTAAACAACACGACTGCAAGTAACGGCACCGAAACAACGTCCCCGAAGTTGCGCGGTTCGCAACCTGGTGCGTATAACGCTACGGCGCTAGCATGCCTCGCATATCTACGGCGCGAGCGAGACGAGGCACCATGGCTCCCCTGCAATACGACTTCGTCATCGTCGGCGGCGGATCGGCCGGCAGCGCACTGGCGAACAGGCTCTCCGCGGACCCGGCGAACCGGGTGCTGGTTCTGGAGGCCGGCCGGTCCGACTACCCGTGGGACGTCTTCATCCAGATGCCCGCGGCGCTGACGTATCCCATCGGCAGCCGGTTCTACGACTGGAAGTACGAGTCCGAGCCCGAGCCCCACATGGGCGGCCGCCGCGTCTACCACGCCCGCGGCAAGGTGCTGGGCGGCTCCAGCAGCATCAACGGCATGATCTTCCAGCGCGGCAACCCCCTGGACTACGAACGCTGGGCGGCCGACCCCGGCATGGAGACCTGGGACTACGCGCACTGTCTGCCCTACTTCCGGCGGATGGAGAACTGTCTCGCCGCCGACCCGGACGACGAGTTCCGCGGCCACGACGGCCCCCTCGTCCTCGAACGCGGCCCGGCCACCAACCCGCTGTTCACCGCCTTCCAGAAGGCCACCGAGGAGGCCGGGTACGCCCCCACGGACGACGTCAACGGCTACCGGCAGGAGGGCTTCGCCAAGTTCGACCGCAACGTCCACCGCGGACGCCGGCTGTCGGCCTCCAAGGCGTACCTCAAGCCCGTGCGCAAGCGCCCCAACCTCACCGTCAAGACCCGCGCCCTGGTCACCCGCGTCCTGTTCGAGGGCAAGAAGGCCGTCGGCGTCGAGTACCAGCGCGGCAAGGGCGCCCCCCAGCAGGTCCGCGCCAAGGAAGTCATCCTGTGCGGCGGCGCCATCAACTCCCCGCAGCTGCTCCAGCTCTCCGGCGTCGGCAACGCCGAGGAACTGCGCGCCCTCGGCATCGACGTCGTCCACGACCTCCCGGGAGTCGGCGAGAACATGCAGGACCACTTGGAGGTGTACATCCAGTACGCCTGCAAACAGCCCGTCTCCATGCAGCCCTACCTGGCGAAGTGGCGCGCCCCCTTCATCGGCCTGCAGTGGCTCTTCCGCAAGGGCCCGGCCGCCACCAACCACTTCGAGGCCGGCGGCTTCGCCCGCAGCAACGAGGACGTGGACTACCCCAACCTGATGTTCCACTTCCTGCCGATCGCGGTCCGCTACGACGGCTCCGTGCCCGCGGGCGGCCACGGCTACCAGGTGCACGTCGGGCCCATGTACTCCGACGCCATCGGCTCGGTGAAGCTCAAGAGCAAGGATCCGCGCGAACACCCGGCCCTGCGCTTCAACTACCTCTCCACCGAGCAGGACCGCCGCGAATGGGTCGAGGCGATCCGGGTCGCCCGCAAGCTGCTCAACCAGCCCGCGCTCGCCCCCTTCAACGACGGAGAGGTCTCGCCCGGACCGTCGGTGGAGAGCGACGAGGAGATCCTCGCCTGGGTCGCCAAGGACGGCGAGACGGCGCTGCACCCTTCCTGTACCTGCAAGATGGGCACCGACGAGATGTCCGTCGTCGACCCCACCAGCATGCGTGTGCACGGTGTGGAGGGCCTGCGGGTCGTCGACGCGTCGGTGATGCCGTACGTCACCAACGGCAACATCTACGCCCCGGTGATGATGGTCGCCGAGAAGGCCGCCGACCTGATCCTCGGCAAGGAGCCGCTCGCGCCCTCGAAGGCCGCGTTCTACCGCCACCGCGACGCCCAGAAGCAGGCGGGATAGACGTTGGCCGCCACAGGGCTACGGGCGCTGCTGGACAGCGTCCGCTACGAGGTGCTGCCCGCCAGGGCGACCGAGGACAAGGTCCTCGCCCATGTGCCGCGCGACGTCGTCGTCACCGTGACGGCGTCGCCGGTCAAAGGCCTGGAGCCGACGCTCGCCCTGACCGAGCGGCTCGCGGCGCACGGCCACCGTGTGGTCCCGCACGTGCCCGCGCGGCTGCTGCGCGACGAGGTCCACCTGAAAGAGGTCGCCGACCGGCTGCGTGAGTGCGGGGTCGAGGACGTCTTCGTCCCGGCAGGAGACGCCGATCCGCCCGCCGGCGCCTACGAGGGCGCGCTGCCGGTGCTGCGGGCACTGGGCGAGCTGGGCAGCCCGTTCGCACGGGTCGGCGTCACCGGCTATCCCGAGAGCCATCCCCTCATCCACGACGACATCACCATCCAGTCGATGTGGGACAAGCGTGAGCACGCCACCTACGTCGTGAGCAACCTCTGCTTCGATCCGCGGGTCCTGGGGGAGTGGATCGCCCGGCTGCGGCGCCGTGATGTCACCCTGCCCGTGCACGTGGGCGTCGCAGGGCCCGTGCAGCGGGCCAAGCTGCTGGCCATGGCGACGAAGATCGGAGTGGGGGAGTCGACGCGCTTCCTGACGAAGCACGCCTCGTGGTTCGTGCGGTTCGCGGCACCCGGCGGGTACGCGCCCGAACGGCTGCTGACCCGGGCCGAACAGGCCCTCACCGCGCCCTCGGCGGGCGTGGCCGGTCTGCACCTGTTCACGTTCAACCAGATCGCCGAGACGGAGCGGTGGCGTCGCGAGCTGCGGGACCGGCTGGGCGGCTGAACGACTCGCATACGAAGGGGGCGGGGCCGCAATCCGGCCCCGCCCCCTTGTCGGTGCCGCTCAGCGGAAGACCACCGTGCGGTTGTCGTCCACCATCACCCGGCTCTCGCTGTGCCACTTCACCGCGTGCGCGAGGACCTGCGCCTCGACATCGCGTCCGACCGTGACCAGGTCGCCGGGGTCGAGGGAGTGGTCCACCCGGATCACGTCCTGCTCGATGATCTGCCCCTCGTCCAGGTCCGAGGTCACATAGTGCGCCGTCGCGCCGACCAGCTTCACTCCGCGCTGGTAGGCCTGGTCGTAGGGTCGGGCCCCCTTGAAACTGGGGAGGAAGGAGTGGTGGATGTTGATGGCGCGGCCCTCGAGCTGCTTGCACAGGTCGTCGGAGAGGATCTGCATGTACCGGGCCAGCACGACCAGGTCGATGTCCAGGTCGCGCACCAGCTCCAGCAGGCGGGCCTCGGCCTGGTCCTTGGTGTCCCGGGTGACCGGGACGTGGTGGAAGGGGATGCCGTAGGTCTCCGCGAGCCCCTCGAAGTCCCGGTGATTGGAGACGATCGCGGGGATCTCGATGTTGAGGGCGCCGGTGCGCTTGCGGAACAGCAGATCGTTGAGGCAGTGCCCGAACTTGGACACCATGATCAGCGTCCGGGTCGGTGTCGACGCGTCGCTCAGCGCCCAGGTGATCCCGTAGGCCTGGGCGACCGGGCCGAACCGGTAACGCAGATGTTCCAGATCGGCGTTCGGGTCGGAAACGTCGAAGTGGACCCTCATGAAGAACCGGCCCTGAAGTCGGTTGTCGAACTGCTGGCTTTCCAGGATGTTTCCGGAGTTCCTGACGAGAAAGCCGCTCACGGCGTGGACCAGTCCGGCGCTGTCGGGACACGAGAGGGTGAGCACGTACTCACGGCCTGGTTGTGGGCGAGGGGACATGTGCGGCCTCCGTTGGTGCGTATTGCACAACAAGGTGAGCGATACGCAACATGGTCGGCTCGGTGAGGCCCGCGGTCAAGGGTGGTCGGGCAAGTGGTCTCAAGGTGAGAACGTCATAGGCGAACCCCTTGACGTCTGTCCGGACATTCGCCACTGTGTTCCACCACAAGCAATTGGGTGCATGATGCGCAACGAATTTCTGTTGAAAGGCTCGGCGCGTGGCAGACCTGTATGTGGCTGGCGAATGGCGGGATCCGGTGGCCGGCGGGCACCGGGAGATCCGATGTCCCGCTGACGGCTCGCTCGCGGCGACCGTCTCGGAAGGGACACGCCCCGACACCGAAGCGGCGATCGCCGCCGCCCGCCGCGCCTTCGACGAAGGCCCCTGGCCGGGCACCCCCGAACGCGAGCGCGGCGCGCTGCTGCTGCGTACCGCCGACATCCTCGAGCGCGACGCCAAGGAGTTCGCCCGCGCCGAGTCGCTGGACACCGGCAAGCGGCTGGTGGAGAGCGAGTACGACATCGCCGACGTCGTCTCCTGCTTCCGCTACTACGGCGGGCTCGGCGGCACCGATGCCGGCCGCGCGATCGACACCGGCCGCGACGACGCCGTCAGTCGTGTCGTGTACGAGCCGGTCGGCGTGTGTGGTCTGATCACTCCGTGGAACTACCCGCTGCTGCAAGCCAGTTGGAAGGTCGCCCCGGCCCTCCTGGCCGGCAACACGATCGTCCTCAAGCCAAGCGAACTCACCCCCTCCACCTCGATCCTGCTGATGAAGGCGCTCGAGGAGGCCGGGATCCCGGCCGGCGCCGCCAATCTCGTCCTGGGTACCGGCCCCGAGGTGGGCGCACCGCTCTCCGAGCACCCGGCCGTCGACATGGTCTCCTTCACCGGAGGCCTGGAGACCGGCAAGCGCATCATGGCGACCGCCGCTGCGGGCGTGAAGAAGGTGGCGCTGGAACTCGGCGGCAAGAACCCCAACGTGGTCTTCGCCGACGCCGACTTCGAGACGGCAGTGGACATGGCCCTCACGGCCGTCTTCCTGCACTCCGGGCAGGTCTGCTCGGCCGGCGCCCGGCTGATCGTCGAGGACTCCCTGCACGACGCCTTCGTCGACGAGGTCGTCCGCCGCGCCCGTCTGATCCGCCTCGGCGGACCCTTCGATCCGGACGCGGAGACCGGAGCGCTGATCTCCGCACAGCACCTGGAGAAGGTCGAGGCGTACGTCGCCGCGGGCCTCGCCGAGGGCGCCGTACTGCGCTGCGGCGGTGCGCGCCCCGACGACCCGGCCCTCACGGACGGCCACTACTACCCGCCGACCGTCCTCGACGAGTGCCGGCAGGACATGCGGGTGGTGCACGAGGAGTCCTTCGGACCCGTGCTCACCGTGGAGCGGTTCACCGACGAGGACGACGCCGTACGCATCGCCAACGACACCGAGTACGGACTCGCCGGAGCCGTGTGGACGCAGGACGCCGGCAAGGCCCAGCGCGTCGCCCGGCGGTTGCGGCACGGCACGGTGTGGATCAACGACTACCACCCCTATGTGCCGCAAGCGGAATGGGGTGGCTTCGGGCACTCGGGCGTGGGCCGGGAGCTGGGACCGACCGGCCTGAACGAGTACCGCGAGCCCAAGCACATCTGGCAGAACATCCAACCCCGGCCGCAGCGCTGGTTCAGCGGCTGAACGCCGAAAGAAGGTCGAACGTGACCACACAGACCGAGGTGCCACCGCGGCGCGGCACGCCCCAGGACTCGGGCTCCACCCCGGTCATATCCGTGCGCCGGCTGTGGAAGGTGTTCGGGCCGAAGGCGGACCAGGTGCCGGACTCCGAGGAGCTGCGTGGCCTGACCCGCCGTGAGCTCATGGACCGCACCGGGTGCACCGCCGCCGTACGCGACGTCCATTTCGACGTCTCGCCCGGTGAGGTGTTCGTCGTCATGGGTCTGTCGGGCTCCGGCAAGTCCACGCTGGTGCGATGTCTCACCCGGCTGATCGAACCCACCGCCGGCGAGGTCGTCTTCGAGGGCGAGGACATCCGCAAGGCCGACGACAGGCGGCTGCGCGATCTGCGGCGCCGCAAGTTCTCCATGGTCTTCCAGCACTTCGGTCTGCTGCCCCATCGTCGTGTCGTCGACAACGTGGCGTTCGGCCTGGAGATCCGGGGCATGAGCAGGGCCGAGCGGAACAAGCGGGCCCTGGAGGTCGTCGAGCTCGTCGGCCTCTCGGGCTACGAGAACTCCTACCCCGACCAGCTCTCCGGCGGTATGCAGCAACGCGTGGGCCTCGCGCGGGCGTTGGCGGGCGACCCCGACGTGCTCTTCTTCGACGAGCCGTTCTCCGCGCTCGACCCGCTGATCCGCCGTGACATGCAGAACGAGGTCATCCGGCTGCACCACGAGGTCGGCAAGACGATGGTGTTCATCACCCACGACCTCTCCGAGGCCCTCAAGCTGGGCGACCGCATCCTCATCATGCGCGACGGCAAGATGGTCCAGTGCGGCACCGGCGACGAACTCGTCGGCGCCCCCGCCGACGACTACGTACGCGAGTTCGTGAAGGACGTGCCGCGCGGCGACGTGCTCACCCTGCGGTGGATCATGCGCCCCCTGGAGGACGGCGACGAACTGGACGGACCCGAACTGGGCCCGGACGTCGTGGTCAAGGAGGCCACCCGGGCGGTGCTCGCGGCCGACAAGCCGGTCAAGGTCGTGGAGAACGGCAAACTGCTCGGCATCGTCGGCGACGAGGAGATCCTCGCGGTGGTCGCCGGGCAGGAAGGCGGCGCGTAATGACCGTCGTCATGGAGAAACCGGAGAAGACCGGGGCCGCGGAGGAGCCGGCGCCCGTCAAACCCGTGCGCAGGGTCAGCCGGTCCATGGTGATCGCCGCGATCCTCGTCGTCTGGCTGATTCTCTTCGCCCTGCTGCGCGGCAAGCAGACCCTCACTCTGGCAGCGGCCGACCTGACCGATCTGCACCGGTGGTTCAACGACGTCAACGACTCGATCGGCGCGAACCGCAACTCCAACCCGCTCTTCCTGTACTTCTTCAACGAGATCCGCCTGGTCATCGACAACGTGGTGACCTTCGTACAGGAGCTGATCTCCCAGCCGACCGGCGACCGGCCCGTCCCGCAGATCGGCTGGCTCGGCGTCGTCGGCATCGTGGGCTTCGGCTCCTGGGCCCTCGGCAACTGGCGGGTCGCGCTCCTCGCGGTGGCCGGCTTCACCTTCCTGGGCCTGCAGGGCCTGTGGCAGGAGAGCATGGACACCCTGGCGCTCACCGTCTCCGCGGTGTTCGTGGCGCTGCTGTTCGCGATCCCGCTGGGTGTGTGGGCAGGGCTGTCCGACCGGTTCAACCGGATTCTGACGCCGTTCCTGGACTTCATGCAGACGATGCCGACCTTCGTCTACCTGGCCCCGCTGACCCTGTTCTTCCTCATCGGCCCGGCCTCCGCCACGATCGCCACGCTGATCTACGCAGCGCCGCCGACGATCCGGATCACCGCGCACGCCATCCGCTCCGTGCCGCACACCACGGTCGAGGCGGCCGACTCGCTCGGCGCCACCCGACGGCAGTCCCTGACGAAGGTGCTGCTGCCGATGTCCAAGCGAACCGTGGTGATGGGCGTGAACCAGACCATCATGGCCGCCCTGGCCATGGTGACCATCGCCGCCCTGATCGACGCGCCCGGCCTCGGCAAGACCGTCCTGCAGGCACTCCAGTCGCTGGATGTCGGCACCGCCTTCAACGCGGGTCTGGCCATCGTCGTCCTGGCGATCGTGCTGGACCGTGTCACCACCGCGGCGAGCACCCGCGCGGAGGAGGCGCGGCGCTCGAAGAACCGCTTCCTGGCCTGGCGGCGCCCGCTGCTGGGCGTCGGCGCGGCGGTCACGGCGGTCCTGATCTACCTCTCGCACACCTATCTGTGGGCGGCGGAGTTCCCCGGCGAGGCGGGCACGGGCAGTGCCATCCGCAGCGGGGCGGACAACGTCACCACCTGGGCGCAGGACAACCTGTCAGGTCTGACCAACGCGTTCCGTGACGCCATCACCAACGGCCTGCTCAACCCGTTCCAGTCGCTGCTCACCGACTCCCCGTGGTGGCTCGTCGGAGCCGCCCTGATCGGGATCGGCATCGTCCTCGGCGGCCCGCGCGCCGGCATCACCACGACGGTGTGCGTGGGCCTGCTCGTCGCCACCGGTGTGTGGTCGGACGCCATGACGACCCTGGCGTCGACCGCCGTCGCCACGGTGCTCGTGATGCTGCTCGGCATCGTCTTCGGCGTCTGGATGGGACGCAGCGCGCTCGTGGACCGGCTGCTGCGGCCCACGCTGGACGCGGCCCAGGTCATGCCGCCGTTCGTCTATCTCGTGCCGTTCCTGGCGCTGTTCGGCCCGACCCGCTTCACGGCGATCGTCGCGGCCGTCGTCTACGCGGCCCCGGTCGCAATGAAGATCATCGCGGACGGGGTGCGGAACGTGCCCGCCACCACCGTGGAGGCGGCCACCTCTGCCGGATGCAACACCTGGCAGATCATCACCAAGGTCCAGCTGCCGATGGCACGCAGCGCCCTGACCCTCGCGACCAATCAGGGCCTGATCTACGTGCTGTCGATGGTCGTGGTGGGCGGCCTCGTGGGTGCGGGCGCCCTCGGCTACGACGTCGTGGCCGGATTCGCGCAGGCCCAGCTGTACGGGAAGGGGCTCGCCGCGGGGCTCGCCATCGTCCTTCTCGGCGTCATGTTCGACCGGATCACTCAGGCAGCGGCTCGCCGCACCACCGCTTAAGGAGCACCTCACCATGGCAAGACACTGGAGGGCCGGCGCGGCCGGCGTGGCCATACTCGGCCTCACCCTCACGGCCTGCGGCGGCGCGAAGGTCGGCGACGACTCCGCGGCGGCCGGTGAGTCGGGCAAATGCGGCACCTTCAACCTCGCGGTCAACCCGTGGGTCGGCTACGAGGCGGACGCGGCCGTCCTCGCCTACGTCGCGCAGAACGACCTCGGCTGCAAAGTCAACTCCAAGGACCTGAAGGAAGAGATCGCCTGGCAGGGCTTCGGGACGGGCGAGGTCGACGCCGTCGTGGAGAACTGGGGCCACCCCGACCTGAAGAAGAAGTACATCACCGACCAGAAGACCGCCGTGGAGGCCGGCTCGACCGGCAACAAGGGCATCATCGGCTGGTACGTGCCGCCGTGGCTGGCCAAGGCGCACCCCGACATCCTCGACTACAAGAACCTGAACAAGTACGCGTCGAAGTTCAAGACCTCCGAGTCGGGCGGCAAGGGCCAGCTCCTCGACGGCGACCCGTCGTTCGTCACCAACGACGAGGCCCTGGTGAAGAATCTGAAGCTGGACTTCAAGGTGGTGTACGCGGGCAGCGAGACCGCGCTCATCCAGGCCTTCCGCAAGGCGGAGAAGAACAAGGAATGGGTGATCGGCTACTTCTACGAGCCGCAGTGGTTCCTCTCCGAGGTGCCGCTGAAGAAGGTCGCGCTGCCCGCCTACAAGGACGGCTGCGACGCCGACGCGGAGAAGGTCGCCTGCGACTACCCCGTCTACGACCTGGACAAGATCGTCAGCGCCAAGTTCGCCAAGTCCGGCAGCCCCGCCTATGACCTGGTGAAGAACTTCAACTGGACCAACGACGACCAGAACCTCGTGGCGAAGTACATCGCGGTCGACAAGATGACCCCCGAGGCGGCCGCCAAGAAGTGGGTCGAGGCCAACCGCGACAAGGTGGACGCCTGGCTCAAGTAGCCCCGGCGGACCAGGAGTCGAGGACCGGTCGAACATGCCCGGTGGACGGTGCGCACCCCGCGCGCACCGTCCACCGGGCATTGCCGTGTCACGCCCTGTTTTCCGAGGTCCCGGCCCCCTTGACACCCACCTGCACGGAAGGCACATTGAGTTGCGCAACCTGAATCACGTTGCGCAGACAGCAACTCGATCGGCTTGACTGGTCAACAATCCGGAGGTGCGGCGATGGCGGGACCCCGAGTGGTCATCATCGGAGCGGGCGTCGTGGGAGCGGCGCTCGCGGACGAGATCTCCGCGCGCGGCTGGACCGAGGTGACCGTGGTCGACCAGGGCCCGCTGCCCGCCACCGGGGGTTCCTCGTCGCACGCCCCGGGGCTGGTCTTCCAGACGAACTCCTCCAAGACCATGACCGAGCTGGCCCGCTACACGGTCGAGAAGTTCTGCTCCCTCGACGTGGACGGCAAGCCCTGCTTCCTCCAGGTCGGCGGCCTGGAGGTGGCGACCACCCCCGAGCGCCTGGTGGAGCTGCGGCGCCGGCACGGCTGGATCACCGCCTGGGGCGTCGAGAGCAGGCTGCTGAGCGCCGACGAGTGCGTCGAGCAGCACCCCCTGGTCAACCGGGACAAGGTCCTCGGCGGGCTGCTGGTCCCGACGGACGGCCTCGCCAAGGCCGTCCTCGCCGTCGAGGCGCAGATCCGCCGGGCCACCGAGCGCGGCGTACGCTTCCTGGCCCGCCACGAGGTCCTCGACGTCCAGCAGAGCGACGGCCGCGTCACCGGCGTCCTCACCGACCAGGGCGAGATCCCCGCCGACATCGTCGTGTGCTGCGCCGGCATCTGGGGCCCGAAGATCGCCCGCATGGCCGGCATGAACCTCCCGCTGACCCCACTCGCCCACCAGCTCGCCTGGACCGGCCCGGTACCGGCGCTCGCCGGCCAGACCGAGGAGGCGGTCCGCCCGATCCTGCGCCACCAGGACGCCGACCTCTATTACCGCGACCGCTTCGACGGCATCGGCATCGGCTACTACGGCCACCGCCCGATGCCCATCACGGCCGACGACATCCTCTCCGTCGACGAGGCCGACGAGATGCCGTCCGTCCTGAAGTTCACCGAGGAGGACTTCGAGCCGGCCTGGACCGAGACCCAGTCCCTCCTCCCCGCGACGAAGGACGCCAAGGTCGAGGAAGGCATCAACGGCCTCTTCTCCTTCACCACCGACAACTTCCCGCTGCTCGGAGAGTCCCAGGACGTCAAGGGATTCTGGGTCGCCGAGGCGGTCTGGGTCACCCACTCCGCGGGCGTCGGCCGGGCCATGGCCGAATGGCTGGTCGACGGCCACTGCTCGTCCTTCGACCTGCACGAGTGCGACGTCAACCGCTTCGAGCCGCACCAGCTCGCCCCGGAGTACGTCCTGGCCCGCGACTGCCAGAACTTCGTCGAGGTCTACGACATCCTCCACCCCCTCCAGCCCTCGGGTGACCCGCGCCCGATCCGCAAGAGCCCCTTCTACGCCCGCCAGGAGGAGCACGGCGCCTTCTTCCTGGAGGCGAACGGCTGGGAGCGCCCCCAGTGGTACGAGGCCAACGCGGGCCTGGTCGAGGGCCGTTCCATCCCCACGCCCAACGACTGGGCCGCGCAGTACTGGTCGCCGATCGTCGGCGCCGAAGCCCAGGTGACCCGCGAGACCGTCGCGATGTACGACATGACGGCCCTCAAGCGCCTGGAGGTCGCCGGCCCCGGTGCGGCGGACTTCCTGGAGCGGCTGGTCACCGGCAAGGTCGCCAAGTCGGTCGGCTCGGTGACGTACACCCTGGTGCTGGACCACGACGGCGGCATCCGCAGCGACATCACCGTCGCCCGCCTCGCCCGCGACCTCTTCCAGATCGGCGCCAACGGCAACCTCGACCTCGACTGGCTCACCCGCCGGCTCCCCGCCGACGGCACCGTCCAGGTCCGCGACATCACCCCCGGCACCTGCTGCATCGGCCTGTGGGGCCCACTGGCCCGCAAGGTCCTCCAGCCCCTGACGGACGAGGACTTCACCAACGACGGCCTGAAGTACTTCCGCGCCAAGCGCGCCTACATCGGCAGCGTCCCCGTCACCGCGATGCGCCTGTCCTACGTCGGCGAACTCGGCTGGGAGCTCTACACCACCGCCGACCAGGGCCAGAAACTCTGGGACACCCTCTGGCAGGCCGCGAGGCCCCTCGGCGGGATCATCGCGGGCCGCGGCGCCTTCAACAGCCTCCGCCTGGAGAAGGGCTACCGCTCCTTCGGCACCGACATGACCTACGAGCACGACGCCTACGAGGCCGGCGTCGGCTTCGCCGTCAAGCTCGACAAGGGCGACTTCATCGGCAGGGAGGCCCTGGAGCGCCGCAAGGAGAACGTGGGGCGCAAGCTGACCTGCCTCACCGTCGACGACCCGCAGGCGGTCGTCCTGGGCAAGGAGCCGGTGTACGACGGGGACCGCGCGGTCGGCTACGTCACCAGCGCCTCCTACGGCTACACGATCGGCAAGGGCATCGCCTACGCCTGGCTCCCCGCCGAACTCGCCGCCCCGGGCACCACCGTGCACATCGGCTACTTCGACCAGCGCGTCGAGGCCGTCGTCGCCGAGGAGCCCCTGTTCGACCCCACCATGTCCCGCCTCCGTGGCTGACCTGCCGCGTCGGCTTCGACAGAAGGAGCACAGCCGGTGACTGCACAGCTGCTCGACGGCAAGGCCACCGCCGCCGACATCCGTCGCGAACTCGCCGAGCGCGTCGCCAAGTTGACCGCCGGCGGGGAGCGCCCGCCGGGCCTCGGCACCGTCCTGGTCGGCGACGACCCGGGCAGTCGCGCCTACGTCGCCGGCAAGCACCGCGACTGCGCACAGGTGGGCATCGCCTCCTTCCGCCGCGAACTGCCCGCCGACGCCACCCAGGGGCAGGTCGAGGACGTCATCGACGAACTCAACGCCGACCCGGCCTGCACCGGCTACATCGTCCAGCTCCCGCTCCCCGAGCACCTGGACGCCAACGCCGTACTGGAACGCATGGACCCGGCCAAGGACGCCGACGGCCTCCACCCCGTCAACCTCGGCCGGCTCGTCCTGGGCGTGGAGGCCCCGCTGCCGTGCACCCCGCGCGGCATCGTCGAACTCCTCCGCCGCTACGACGTACCGCTGGCCGGAGCCCGGGTGTGCGTGGTCGGCCGGGGCATCACGGTGGGCCGCCCGATCGGCCTGCTGCTCACCCGCCGCTCCGAGAACGCCACCGTGACCCTGTGCCACACCGGAACCAAGGGCCTGGCCTGGCACGTACGCGAGGCGGACATCGTCATCGCGGCGGCCGGCTCACCCGGGCTGATCACCAAGGACATGCTGCGCCCCGGCGCCGCGGTCCTGGACGTCGGCATCACCCGCACCGACAACGGCCTGGTCGGCGACATCCACCCGGACGCGACAGATATCGCCGGATGGGTCGCACCGATGCCCGGCGGGGTGGGCCCCATGACGAGGGCGATGCTGCTGGCCAACGTCGTCGAGGCCGCCGAGAGGAACGCGAGCACCGTATGAACCTGTCCCTTCCCGAGGACGGAGCCGTCCGATGAGCCCCCGCACCCCCGGCGCCGAACTCCCGGAGCACCCGGACTTCCTCTGGCGCAACCCCGAGCCCAAGCGCTCCTACGACGTCATCGTCGTCGGCGGTGGCGGCCACGGCCTGGCCACCGCCCACTACCTGGCCAAGAACCACGGCATCACCAACGTCGCCGTGCTGGAGAAGGGCTGGCTGGCGGGCGGCAACATGGCCCGCAACACCACGATCATCCGCTCCAACTACCTGTGGGACGAGAGCGCCGGCATCTACGAGCACGCGCTCAAGCTGTGGGAGGGCCTCGCGGAGGAGCTGGACTACCCGATCCTCTTCTCCCAGCGCGGTGTGCTGAACCTCGCCCACAGCCTCCAGGACGTCCGCGACAGCGTGCGCCGAGTGGAGGCGAACCGCCTGAACGGCGTGGACGCGGAATGGCTCGACGCGGACGGCGTCAAGGAAGTCTGCCCGATCGTCAACATCTCCCCGGACGTGCGCTATCCGGTCCTGGGCGCCACCTACCAGCCCCGGGCGGGCATCGCCAAGCACGACCACGTGGCCTGGGGCCTCGCCCGCTCGGCGGACGCGGCAGGCATCGACATCATCCAGAACTGCGAGGTCACCGGCCTGGACGTGGTCGGCGGCCGAGTCGTAGGCGTCCAGACGAACCTGGGCCCGATCGCCGCCGGCAAGGTCGCCCTCTGCTCGGCGGGCCACACCTCGGTCCTCGCCGCGATGGCCGGCATCGAACTCCCGGTCCAGAGCCACCCGTTGCAGGCGCTGGTGTCGGAACTGCTGGAGCCGGTCCACCCCACGGTGGTCATGTCCAACGCGGTCCACGTCTACGTCAGCCAGGCCCACAAGGGCGAGCTGGTGATGGGGGCGGGCATCGACGCGTACAACTCCTACACCCAGCGCGGCGCGTTCCACATCATCGAGGAACAGATGGCCGCCGCCCTGGAACTCTTCCCGGTTTTCGCCCGCGCCCACGTCCTGCGCACCTGGGGCGGCATCGTCGACGTCAGCCCCGACGCCTCGCCCATCATCGGCCTCAGCCCGGTCGACAACCTCTACCTCAACTGCGGCTGGGGCACGGGCGGTTTCAAGGCCACCCCGGGCGTCGGCTGGGTCTACGCCCACACGATCGCCCACGACACCCCGCATCCCCTGAACGCCCCTTTCTCGCTCGACCGTTTCACCACCGGCGCGCTCGTCGACGAGCACGGCGCGGCCGCGGTGGCCCACTAGGACCACTGGATACTGGGAGCCGATCCATGCTGCTCATCCCCTGCCCGTGGTGCGGGCCCCGCGACGAGGCCGAGTTCCACTACGGCGGCCAGGCCCACGTCGCCTACCCCGAGACCCCGTCGACCCTCACCGACGAGGAGTGGGCCCGCTACCTGTTCTTCCGCGACAACACCAAGGGCCCCTTCGCGGAACGCTGGAGCCATGCGGCGGGCTGCCGCAAGTGGTTCAACGCGGTACGAGACACATCGACGAACGAGATCCTGACGGTGTACAGGACGGGAGAGGAACGCCCGGCGCCCGTCGAGCCCCGCCCAGTGCACTCAGCCCGTCCGGCGTTTGAGGACAAGGCCCCTTCAGGGCCGACGGGGGTCCAGGGGGCGGAGCCCCCTGGCGGGGTCGAAGGGGCAGAGCCCCTGGGGATGGTGGGGGTCCCCCCTCTGGGGGAGGGTAAGGGCGGCGGGGGCGAAACTCAGCTTTTCCGGCACCCCACCCGCGGCCGAATCCACCGCGACACCCCCCTCACCTTCACCTTCGACGGCACCGACTACCAGGGCTACAAGGGCGACTCCCTCGCCTCCGCCCTCCTCGCCAACGGCGTCATCCAGGCAGGCACCAGCATCAAGCTCGGCCGCCCCCGAGGCATCTTCTCGGCCGGCGTCGAAGAACCCAACGCGGTCATCCAGATCGAGGCCCCGTTCCCCGAGCCGATGCTCCCCGCCACCACCGTCGAGCTCTACGACGGCCTGGTCGCGACCAGCCTCCCCGGCCAGGGCCGCCTCGCCACGGACCCGGACCCCGCCCGCTACGACGCCGTACACGCCCACTGCGACCTCCTGGTCGTCGGCGCCGGCCCGGCCGGCCTCGCGGCAGCCGCGGCGGCGGCGAAGAGCGGCGCCCGGGTCATCCTCGCCGACGACCAGCCGGAGCCGGGCGGCAGCCTCCTGGGCACCGGCGAACACCTCGACTGGGTGTCAGAGGTCGCCGAACTCCTCGACGCCGCACCCGAGGTCCGCGTCCTGCGCCGTACCACCGTCTTCGGCCACTACGACGACAACCACCTCCTCGCCGTGGAACGCCGCACCAACCACCTCGGCGCGGCAGCCCCCGACAACGTCTCCCGCGAACGTGTCTGGCGCATCCGCGCCCGCCGCGTCGTCCTCGCCACCGGCGCCCACGAACGCTCACTGGCCTTCGCGGACAACGACCGCCCCGGAGTGATGCTGGCCTCCTCGGCCCGCACCCACGTCAACCGGCACGGCGCCCTCCCCGGCCGCCACGCGGTCGTCCTGACCACCAACGACAGCGCCTACGCGGCCGCGTTGGACCTGAAGACAGCGGGCGTGGACATCACCGCCGTCGTCGACACCCGCCCCGAACCGGGGGAGTGGGCACAGCGCGCCCGCCAGGCCGGCATCGAGGTGCTGACCGGCCACGCGGTCACCGGCACGGAAGGCTCCCCCCGCCTGACCGCCGTGACCGTCGCCCCGTACGGGGACCCCGCGGGACAGCGCGAGTTCGCCGCCGACCTGCTGCTGGTCTCCGGCGGCTGGAACCCGGTCGCGCACCTCTACAGCCAGGCAGGCGGAAAGCTCCGCTACGACGAGACGCTCGGCTCCTTCGTGCCCGACGCCTGCCGACAGGCGGTCGAGGTCGTGGGGAGCGCGAACGGCGTCCTGGCCACGGCCGAGGTCCTGGCCCACGGCTCCGCCGCCGGTGCTCGCGCGATCGAGTCCGAGGGCTACACCCCGCAGACACCCCGCCTCCCGGCCGAGGCCGCGCAGCCGCGACCGACGCCCCCGATGCACGTGTACGTCGTCCCCGGCACCTCCGGCCCCCACCGCTTCGTGGACCTCCAACGGGACGTCACCGTCGACGACCTGGCCCGGGCGGCCGGCGCCGGTATGCGCTCGGTCGAACACACCAAGCGGTACACCACCGCCGGCACCGCCAACGACCAGGGCAAGACGTCCGGCATCCTGGCCGGCGGCGTGGTCTCCGAACTCCTGGGCGTGGACATCTCGGCACTCGGCACGACCACGTTCCGGCCGCCGTACACACCGGTATCCTTCGCGGCGCTGGCCGGCCGCGACCGTGGTGTCCTGAGCGACCCGGTCCGCACGACGGCCGTCCACGAGTGGCATGTCGACCACGGCGCCCTGTTCGAGAACGTCGGCCAGTGGAAGCGCCCTTGGTACTACCCGCAGAACGGCGAGGACATCGAGACCGCCGTGCTGCGCGAGTGCGCCGCCACCCGCGAGAGCGTCGGCTTCATGGACGCCTCCACCCTCGGCAAGATCGATGTGCAGGGCCCGGACGCCGGTGTCTTCCTCGACCTGCTCTACACCAACATGATCAGCACCCTGAAGGTCGGCATGATCCGCTACGGCGTCATGTGCCGCCCGGACGGCATGGTCTTCGACGACGGCACCGTCATCCGCCTCGCCCAGGACCGCTTCCTGGTCACCACCACGACCGGCAACGCCGCCGCCGTACTGGACTGGATGGAGGAGTGGCTGCAGACCGAGTGGCCCGAACTGAAGGTCCACTGCACGTCCGTGACCGAACAGTGGGCCACCGTCGCCCTGGTCGGCCCCCGCTCCCGCGACGTTCTCGGCTCGCTCGCACCCGAACTCGCCGTCGACAACGACGACTTCCCGTTCATGGCCTGGCGCGAGACGGTCGTTGCGGGCATCGACGCAAGGGTCTGCCGGATCAGCTTCTCCGGCGAACTGGCCTACGAGATCAACGTGTCACCGTGGCAGGCCCGCGCCCTGTGGGAGGCCCTGTACGAGGCCGGCGCGCCGTACGGCATCACCCCGTACGGCACCGAGACCATGCACGTCCTGCGTGCCGAGAAGGGCTACCCCATCATCGGCCAGGACACCGACGGCACGGTCACCCCCCAGGACCTCGGTATGAGCTGGGCCGTGTCGAAGAAGAAGCCCGACTTCATCGGCAAGCGCTCCTTCGCCCGCGCCGACACCGTCCGCGCCGACCGCAAGCACCTGGTCGGCCTCCTCCCCGAGGACCCCGGCACCTTCCTCCCCGAAGGCACCCACCTGGTCGCCGACAGCGTCCTCCCGGCGCCGCCCGTCCCGATGCTCGGCCACGTCACCTCCAGCTACCGCAGCGCGGCGCTGGGCCGGACCTTCGCGCTCGCCCTGATCAAGGGCGGCCGCGAGCGCATCGGTGAGCGGCTGTACGCCCCCGTGGGCGACCGGCTGGTCCCGGTGACCGTCGCAAGCCCTGTCCTCTACGACCCCGAGGGAGCCCGCCGCGATGGCTGACACCGCACTGACCGCCCCGCCCCGCAGCCCCCTGTCGCAGGTCGCGGTCCGGCTGGCCGCCGCCACCCGCACCTCCGGGGGCGCGGTCCGGCTGGCCGAACTCCCCTTCCTGGCCCAGCTCAATGTGCGCCTCGACGCCAAGGGGACGGCGGCGGAAGCCGTCGGGCTCGCGCTGGACCTGCAACTGCCCCTGCAGCCGAACACCGTTGTCCGGGCGGGGGAGTTGACCGTGCTGTGGCTCGGCCCGGACGAATGGCTGCTGGTCGGTCCGCCCGGAAGCGAGCGGGAGCTGGAGAGCCGGATCCGCGCGGCCGCGGGAGACGAACCCGTCTCCGTCACCGACGTCTCCGCACAGCGGACCACGCTGCTCGTGGCGGGCCCCCGCGCCCACGATCTGCTGGCGCACGGCTGCGCGCTGGACCTGCATCCGCGGAGCTTCGGCTCCGGACGCTGCGCCCAGACCACTCTGGGCCGTACGCAGGTCATCGTGGTCGCCCGGGCCGATTCCAGGGCCGGTTTCTGGGTCCTGGTGCGTTCGTCCTTCGCCGGCTACCTGACCGACTGGCTGCTGGACGCGGCGACGGAGTACGTCTGAGTGAAGGCCGGCCCCCAGCCCTCCGGTCGAGGAGGAGCTGGGGTCAGCCCAGGTAGCCCATGCGGTGGCTGATCTCGTGCGCGCCCTGGAGGAGGGCGGGTACGAGCTCGTGGATGCGCTCCTCGGTGAAGCGGTAGGCGGGGCCGGAGGCGCTGAGGGCGGCGACGACCTCGCCGTCATGGGTTCGGATCGGGGCCGCCACGGCGTGCAGTCCGATCTCGAGTTCCTCCAGGGTCACGGCGTAGCCGCGCTCCCGGGCCTCCGTGAGGTCCTTCTCCAGCGTCGCCTCGGTGGTCAGGGTGCGCGGCGTCAGCTTCCGCAGCCCGGACTCCGCGAGCACGTCGGCGCGCTCCTTCGCCGGCAGGTGGGCCAGCAGGATCTTGCCGCTCGACGTGGCATGCACCGGGGTGAGCTGCCCGACCCAGTTGTGGGTGCCGACGGCGCCCGGACCGCGGACCTGGTACAGGTTGACCGCGTAATGCTCCTGCAGGACCGCGATGTTGACGGTTTCGCCGACCTCTTCGCTGAGCCGCTCGCACACCTGCCGGCCCTGCTGTGTGACGTCGAGACGGCCCGTGACGGCGCCGGCCAGCCGCACGATGCCGAAACCGAGGCGGTACTTGCCGCGCTCGGCCGTCTGCTCGACCAGACCGCGCGCCTCCAACGCCCCGAGCAGCCGGAAGGCGGTCGACTTGTGGACGTCGATCTCCGCGGCGACCTCGCTGACGCCCGCCTCGCCGCGCTGGGCGAGGATCTCCAGGACGCTGACGGCCCGGTCGACGGACTGCACCCCGTTCACCGCGGGCCCGGCTGTTTCGCCGTCTGCCGTGTGGTTGCTCATGGCGCAACTATAATCATGGGTTCTCTCTGTCGGATCCGGTGTCGTGGAATTCGACGGTGCGCCCGATGCCGGCCGGTCAGCGGGCTGTTGAGCTCCGCGGACCCGGTGTTGTCCGTCGCCCGTCAGCGCAGGACGACCGTGCAGTGGCCGTTGATCAGCACACGGTTCTCGCTGTGCCATTTCACCGCGCGGGACAGTGCCTGCGCCTCGACGTCGCGGCCGATGGCGACCAGTTCGTCGGGGGTGCGCGAGTGGTCCACGCGGACGACGTCCTGCTCGATGATCGGGCCCTCGTCGAGGTCGGGCGTGACGTAGTGCGCCGTCGCCCCGACGAGCTTCACACCGCGCTGGTGCGCCTGGACGTAAGGGCGGGCCCCCTTGAAGCTCGGCAGGAACGAGTGGTGGATGTTGATGGCCCGTCCGTCGAGCTGCTTGCACAGGTCGTCGGAGAGGATCTGCATGTAGCGGGCGAGGACGACGAGGTCGACGTCCAGTTCGTCGACGAGACCGAGCAGTCGTGCCTCGGCCTCCGCCTTGGTCTCCTTCGTCACCGGGATGTGGTGGAAGGGGATGCCGTAGGTGCGCGCCAGCGGCTCGAACTCGCGGTGGTTGGAGACGATCGCCGGTATCTCGATGTTGAGCGCGCCCGTGGATCTGCGGAAGAGCAGGTCGTTGAGGCAGTGGCCGAACTTGGACACCATGATCAGGGTTCGCGTCGGTGTGGAGGCGTCCTGCAGTCGCCAGCTGATCCCGTACGCCTGGCCGACCGGACCGAACCCCGTGCGCAGCCGCTCCAGCGAGACCGCGGGATCCGAGACATCGAAGTGAACCCGCATGAAGAAGCGGTTCTGCAGCCGGTCGTCGAACTGCTGGCTCTCCAGGATGTTGCCGGAGTGGCTCATGAGAAACGTGGTCACGGCGTGGACGAGTCCGGCCTGGTCGGGACAGGACAGGGTGAGGACGAACTCGCGGCCGGGCTGCGGTCGAGGGGACATGCCATCCTCCGTTGTGTAGCTGCGTATTACGCAACAAGTAGAGCTATGCGCAACATGCTCCAACGTGGGCGCCGTACCGGTCAAGGGGTGGCGTGGCGGAGAGGGTCCGATCCGTCGACCTCTTGACAGTGGGTGTCGGTGGCGGGACAGTTTGGGCGTTCGTTTCTTATAGCGAACGAAGTTGCGTTATATGCAACCCAGGCAGTGGCTCGGCCTCGATTCGGCCGCCCCTCGATGAGGAGACCGACAGTGACACATGAGGTACGTGCCGTCGTCGCCCGGCGGAAGGGTGCCCCGGTCTCGGTGGAGACCATTCTCGTGCCGGAGCCCGGACCGGGTGAGGCGCTGGTGCGGGTGCAGGCCTGCGGCGTCTGCCTTGCCGACCTGCACTGTCGGGAGGGCGGCATCACCGACGCGTTCCCGTTCCTGCTCGGCCACGAGGCAGCGGGTGTCGTCGAGGCGGTCGGGGACGGCGTCACCGACGTCGTGGCCGGCGACTTCGTCGTCCTCAACCGGCGTGCGGTCTGCGGCGCATGCAGGGCCTGTGGCAAGGCGAAGCCGTGGCACTGCTTCAACACCCACAACGCCACCCAGTCGATGACACTCACCGACGGCACCCCCCTGTCCCCGGCCCTCGGTATCGGGGCCTTCGCCGAGAAGACACTGGTCGCCGCGGGCCAGTGCACCAAGGTGGACGCGACCGCCTCGCCCGTCGCGGCGGGGCTGCTCGGCTGCGGAGTGATGGCCGGGTTCGGCGCGGCGGTCAACACCGGAGGAATCGGCCGCGGTGACTCCATCGCGGTGATCGGCTGCGGTGGTGTGGGCATGGCCGCCATCGCGGGCGCCGAGCTGGCCGGTGCCGGCCGCATCATCGCCGTCGACGTGGACGAGCGGAAGCTGAAGTGGGCCGAGCGGTTCGGCGCCACCGACACCGTCGACTCCTCCAGGACCGACGCCGTCGAGGCGATCCGCAGCCTCACCGGCGGCTTCGGCGCCGACGTCGTCGTGGACGCGGTGGGTCGCCCCGAGACCTTCAAACAGGCCTTCTATGCCCGCGACCTGGCGGGCACCGCCGTCCTGGTGGGCGTCCCCACCCCGGAGCTGACCCTCGACCTGCCCCTGCTGGACGTATTCGCCCGCGGCGGGGCACTGAAGGCCTCCTGGTACGGCGACTGCCTGCCCTCCCGTGACGTCCCCGCCCTGATCGACCTCTACCTCCAAGGCCGCTTCGACCTGGGCGACTTCGTCACCGAGACCATCGCGCTGGACGAGGTGGAAGCCGCGTTCGCCGAGATGCACCACGGCGAGGTCCTGCGCTCAGTGGTCGTCCTGTGACGTGGGGACCCAGCCCCCACCCCATCGCCCTCTGCGCCCCCCGACGTGTGTGCGTCCGACACTTCCCGAGGTGACCTTCCATGACCACCGCCAGCCTGCCCCCGAGCCTGATCGCCACGCTGCCAGGGGAGCACTACACCGACCCCGGGATCTTCGCCCTGGAACAGGAGCGGATCTTCGAGGCCATGTGGTTCTGTGTGGCCCGAGCCTCGGAGCTGGCCAAGCCCGGGAGCTTCCGCACTTACCAGGTCGGACGGGAGAGCGTGCTGATCACCCGCTCCCGGGACGGCTCGATCAAGGCCTTCCTGAACGTCTGCCGGCACCGCGGCGCCAAGCTGTGCACGGAGGAGTCCGGCGAGGTGAAGCGAGCCTTCCAGTGCCCGTACCACGCCTGGACCTACGGGCTCGACGGCAAGCTGATCGCCGCACCGAACCTGACCTCGATGCCGGACATCGACCGGACCGAGTACGGCCTGGCCGACATCCACGTCCGGGAATGGCTCGGCTATGTGTGGGTGTGCCTGGCCGACACCCCGCCGTCCTTCGAGGAGGACATCATGGGCGCGGTCGTCGAGCGACTGGGCGACGTGGAGTCGATCGACCGCTACGACATCGACAACCTCCAGGTGGGCCGACGTATCACCTATGACGTGAAGGCCAACTGGAAGCTCATCATCGAGAACTTCATGGAGTGCTACCACTGCGCGACCATCCACCCCGAACTCACCGAGGTGCTCCCCGAGTTCGCGGACGGCTACGCCGCCCAGTACTACGTCGGCCACGGCGCGGAGTTCGGTGAGGACGTCGAGGGCTTCACCGTGGACGGCTCCGAGGGCCTGGACCGCATCCCCGGCGTGGCCGACGACCAGGACCGGCGCTACTACGCGATCACCGTCAGGCCGCAGGTGTTCATCAACCTCGTCCCCGACCACGTGATCTTCCACCGGATGTACCCGGTGTCCGTCGACCGCACGATCGTCGAGTGCGACTGGCTCTACCTTCCGCACGTCGTCGAGAGCGGAAAGGACGTGGCGCGGTCGGTGGAGTTGTTCCACCGCGTGAACCAGCAGGACTTCGACGCCTGCGAACGCACCCAGCCGGGCATGAGCTCACGGGTCTACGCCAAGGGCGGCGTCCTGGTCCCCAGCGAGCACCACATAGGCGAGTTCCACACCTGGGTACAGGACCGGATCGACGCGCCGCCCGCCGGTTGATCCCCTTCGGGCTCACGTTGCGAAATGTGCAACTGCGCGCGCCATCAGAAATTGAAGGACGACCACTCCCTTGACAACCTCCGCGCCGCACGGAAACCATGTTGCGCATAACGAGTGTCGTTGTGCTATATGAGACACCTCTCCGTCTGGAGCCCGCATGAGGAGCATCACCGTCGTCGGAGCGTCGCTGGCAGGTCTGAGTACGGTCCGTGCGCTGCGCGCAGAGGGCTACGACGGCGAGATCGTCGTCGTGGGGGAGGAGCGCCATGCTCCCTACGACCGCCCGCCGCTGTCGAAGGACTTCCTCAAGGGGGACCTCGACGTCGACGCGCTCGCGCTCGGTGACGCCGATGAGTACGAGGCGTTGGACGTGCAGTGGCTCCTCGGCGAGCGCGCGGTGCGACTGGACCCTGTGGCCAGGACCGTCACCCTGGCCGGGGGACGGCACGTACGCACCGGCGGGGTCGTCATTGCGACCGGCGCCAGTGCCCGGATGCTCCCCGGCACGGACGGGCCGGCCGGAGTCCACACCCTGCGCACCCTGGACGACGCCCAGGCCCTGCGCGCCGAACTGATGGACGGACGGCCCCGGCTCGTCGTCATCGGCGCCGGCTTCATCGGCGCCGAGGTGGCCTCCACCGCCCGCGGACTGGGGCTCGACGTCACCGTCGTGGAGGCACTCGACGTACCCCTGGAACGCCAACTGGGGCGGGAGATGGGGCTGGTGTGCTCCTCGCTCCACACCGATCACGGGGTCCGTCTGCTGAGGGGAACCGGAGTGGCGGGACTCGTCGGCGAGAACCGGGTGACCGGCGTACGGCTGACGGACGGGCGCGTGCTGCCCGCCGACGTCGTCGTGGTGGGCGTGGGTGTCAGGCCCGCCACCGACTGGCTCGCCGGATCCGGCGTGCGGGTGGACGACGGTGTGGTGTGCGACGCCGGCTGTGCGACCGGTGTCCCGGGCGTGGTCGCCGTGGGCGATGTCGCCCGCTGCCCCAGCCCGTTCACCGGGCGCCACGCCCGAATCGAGCACTGGAGCAACGCCACCGAGCAGGCGCGGACCGCCGCTCGGACACTGCTCCGCGGGGAGTCGGCCCCGGCGCCGCTGACCGCGCCGTACTTCTGGTCCGATCAGTACCAGGTGCGCATCCAGCTCGCCGGACACGTCGCCCCCGGAGCCGAGCCCGAAATCGTCGAAGGCGACGTCGACAGCCGATCCTTCACCGCCGTCTACCGGCGCGAGGGCACCCCCGTCGCGGTGCTCTCCCTCAACCAGCCGAAGTTCTTCAACCGGCTCCGCCGCACCCTCGTCCCCGCCGCCGCGGTCGCGCTCTGAGCCGACGCCTGTGCCGCTCACTGCGCCCACACCCAAGGAGACCGTCGATGACCCTCTTCAACCAGCCCCTGCACGAGGTGGACCCGGATGTCGCCGCCGCGGTCGACGCCGAGCTGGAGCGTCAGCAGTCCACCCTGGAGATGATCGCCTCCGAGAACTTCGCGCCGGTCGCGGTCATGGAGGCCCAGGGCTCGGTCCTCACCAACAAGTACGCCGAGGGCTACCCGGGCCGCCGCTACTACGGCGGCTGCGAGCACGTCGACGTCGCCGAACAGATCGCCATCGACCGGGTCAAGGCCCTGTTCGGTGCCGAGTACGCCAACGTCCAGCCGCACTCGGGTGCCTCCGCGAACCAGGCCGCGCTGTTCGCGCTGGCCTCCCCCGGCGACACCATCCTGGGCCTGGACCTGGCCCACGGCGGCCACCTCACCCACGGCATGCGGCTGAACTTCTCCGGCAAGCAGTTCCACGTGGTCGCCTACCACGTGGACGAGGCCGGCCTGGTCGACATGGCCGAGGTCGAACGGCTGGCCAAGGAACACCGCCCCAAGGTGATCATCGCCGGCTGGTCCGCCTACCCGCGCCAGCTGGACTTCGCGGAGTTCCGCCGGATCGCCGACGAGGTCGAGGCGTATCTGTGGGTCGACATGGCGCACTTCGCCGGTCTGGTCGCCGCCGGGCTGCACCCCAATCCGGTCGAGCACGCCGACGTCGTCACCTCCACCACGCACAAGACCCTGGGCGGCCCGCGCGGCGGGATCATCCTGGCGAAGAAGGCCTTCGCGAAGAAGCTCAACTCGTCCGTCTTTCCCGGCTTCCAGGGCGGTCCGCTGGAGCATGTGATCGCGGCGAAGGCGGTTTCCTTCAAGGTCGCCGCGAGCGAGGAGTTCAGGGAGCGCCAGGCGCGTACGGTGGAGGGTGCGCGGATCCTCGCCGAGCGCCTGACGGCCGCGGACGCCCGCGAGGCCGGGGTGAACGTGCTGTCCGGTGGCACCGACGTGCACCTGATCCTCGTCGACCTGCGCGAGTCCGAGCTGGACGGCCAGCAGGCCGAGGACCGTCTCCACGAGGTCGGCAT